>CAZBBQ010000016.1:5783-13231 GCA_964489745.1 uncultured Desulfobacteraceae bacterium | reverse complement strand
TTATGCTTGGCTCATCATCTACTATAAGTACTGTATCTGCCATGTTTCTGTCCGTAGTCCGTTGCCCGTCGTCCGTCGTCTTTGCAACTGACAATCCCGATCTATCGGGACTGACAACTGACATTTTTGTTTGGTTAACTTTAGGCCTGCACATCCCGCTGTGTGAGACAGGTTGGCCGGCACTTTACAGTTAAAACCCCATCATCTCCCCTGCAATGTGGGCAGCTTTTTTTGCCGCGCCACCTCGACCGAGTTGCTCATGCACCAATTTTAAGCTTTTTTTCATATCTCTTTTTAAGGACTCATTTTTCAGGATAGCTACGGCTTCTTCTGCTAACCCAAGGGCCGTTGCTTTACCTTGAATCAATTCTGGAACTACAGCTTTACCTGCAACTAAGTTTACCAGACCAATGTGAGATACCTTTATGAGAAATCGACCAAGCATATAACTTAAGAAAGACACCTTATAGGCTATTACCATAGGGGTTTCCATTATTGCTGCCTCTAAGGTAGCTGTCCCTGAGGCAATGAAAGCGAGGTCCACTATTTTTAATATTTCCTTTGTATCAAGTCTTTCAGTTTTAATATCTATTTTGGCGTTTTTTATATAGGGCGCGACAACATCTTCTTTCACTGTGGATGCTAAAGGTAAAATACAATACAGGTGAGGATAATCTTGGGAAATTATCTCGGCTGCCCCGATCATTGCTGGCAGCAAGGTCTCAATCTCCTCATTCCTGCTTCCAGGTAAAAGTCCAAGTATTGGGGTCTTATCGTGGTTAATATCCAAACTTTCCTTAATCTCTTCCTTACCCCTTTTAGGCAACGATATATCCAAAAGTGGATGTCCCACATATTCTGCTTTTAGACCGTGCTTCCGGTAAAACTCTTTTTCAAAGGGTAGAATTACTGCTACCCTATTTACCCTTTTCGCTATTTTTTTCACTCTCCCTTCCCGCCACGCCCATACCTGGGGCGGAATATAATAAAGAACGGGAATGTCAAGCGAGTGGGCTTTTTTGGCTAAATGTAAATTAAAGCCTGGATAGTCAATAAGTATCAAAAGGTCTGGAGGGCTAACGTGTAATGATCTTTTTAATTCTCGTAATACCCGGAAAATGTATCTGCTTTTTGGTATAATTTCGGTCATTCCCACTACAGCCATAGTTGATGATTGATGCATAATCCTGACACCAGCTCTCTCCATTTCGGGACCACCGAGACCAAAAAATTCTATACAAGGTTCTAACTCCTTTATCGCCATAACCAAACGCGCCCCATAAATATCCCCTGAGGCCTCTCCTGCAACAATCATTACGCTTTTGTTATGGCTCAATTCAGGTGATGTCCGTTGATAGTTGTCAGTTGTCCGTTAAAAGATGCTAAATACCTACGAATACAAATACAACGGGCTACTGACAACTAACTACTGACATTGCTCCTTTTTCTTTTTATCTGGTCAATGATAGAAAGGGCAACACCTAGGGCCTTTTTCCCATCAACTCCCGTGACTTTTGGTTCTGTCCTCGTTCTTATAGACTCAACAAAGGATCTAATTTGATCGGCCAAAGGATCACTATCAGGAAATGTATCCTCTTTATGAGTTAACGAGGGCAAATCGGTAAGGCTTTTTTCATTCCTTTTAAACCGGGTTACACTGATCTTTCTTTTGCCATAATCAATTGATATGCAGTTATCAGGCTGGAAGATCCTCATCGTTCTAAGAGATTCACTTGAAACCCGGCTTACTGTTAAATTTGCTACCGTACCATTGGAAAAGACTATCCTCACGTTAGCAATATCTATCTTACCACTCACAACAGGCATCCCAACGGCATGTATCTCTGTGATCTCTGCATTCACTATATGCAGGATAATATCCAGATCATGAATCATAAGATCTAAAATTACATCTACATCAGTGCCTCTGTTTGTAAAAAAGGCAAGTCGATGCGAATCAATAAAAAAAGGCTTTGAAAGGAGTGATTCCATTTTAACTACAGCAGGGTTAAAACGTTCTATGTGTCCCACCTGCAAAATAGCATTATTCTTTTTTGCTGCTTCTATCAGTTGATCTGCATCGCTCAATTTAAAGGTAATTGGCTTTTCAATTAACAGATCTATGCCATGATCCAAAATATCATGTCCAATTTCAAAGTGTGAAACTGTTGGAACCGCCAAACTCAGGCCATCTACAAGTGAAAGGATCTCGGCATGGCTACCGTAAGCTTTTGTATGATACTTACGTGCCATTTCTTGCGCCCTTTCAAGGTTTATATCAACAAGTCCAACAAGATCGACATCTTCCATAGAGGCATACTTCTGGGCATGAAACTCACCCAGGTAGCCCACCCCAACAACACCTAATTTTAATCTCTGGTCCGTTGCCTGTCCTGGAACATTCCCGCCTACAGGCGGGACCCCTTTTTGGGGATTTAACAGGGTGAATTGTCGGTTGCCAGCCCGCTCGGGCGAGGCAGACCGGTCTTTTGTCCGTCCCTTCATATCATTTACTCATTACTATCTATTGCATTATCTTGACACTATAGTAATGCCATTACTGTCTGCCAGCTGTATCATTTCCTCTTTATCAAAAACGAGTGTCTTGCCTGCTTCAATTGCCAAAACAGACGCATTAACCTTTGACATAACGTTAACTGTGCTAAGGCCAACAGCAGGGAGATCAAACCTAAGATCCTGATTGGGTTTACAGACCTTAACAACAACCCCACCCTCTTTAGCTAATGCTCCTCCCCGTAATATCGTCTTATCGGTTCCCTCTATAGCCTCTACTGCTAAGACTGTTTTTCTTCTGACCACAACGCAATGCCCTATATCAAGACGACCCAATTCTTTAGCAACCATCCAGCCAAACCCTATGTCATCCATCTCCTCTTTACTTGGTTTTCTTTTTGTAAGACAGCCGGATGGTGTCAGAAGTTCCGGGAGATAATCAGTTGAACTCACAAGGTTTATTCCTTTTTTTTCAAGCTCCTTCGCCACAGCCCTTAAAATGTCATCATCATGGAAAATTAATAATTTTCCAATGACTTCCAACCCTTTTAGATCCGGTTTAACATCAGCAAACATTTTGGTCTTCGTAATTGCACCTGCCATCAAAGCATGATGTACCTCTCTTGATTTGAAAGCTCTGAGTAGATGACCAAATTGACCAAGTCCTATCCAGGTAATTTCATCAACTTTATCTGCCAGCTCTGGCATAGTCTCTCCTCTATGCGCCACTGCAATTACCTTTAAACCTCTTCTCTTGGCTGATTCGGCTATCAAAAGAGGAAACTTCCCGCTTCCGGCTATAAGACCAATCCTATCTATTGTCGGTTGTCCTTTTTGCATTGCTTGTTGCCTACCTCACGACCCCCCTTTTTGAGCTTACTAAAAAATCAAGCAACATCTGCAACTCCTTAAAAGGCGGTATCTCTTTCTTGACCCTTTCCAGCGCTTCATTCAACAGATGATGATCGCGCCATATAATCTTATAGGCCTTTGTAAGGTTAGTTATCACTTCTTGAGAGAATCCTTCTCTTTTAAGGCCCACATGATTTAATCCATACAATTTAACCCTGTCTCCAGAGGCTATCATGAAAGGAGGGATATCTTTGACCGTGGCTGATTTCCCTCCAATAAAAGCGTAGGCTCCTATCCTGACAAATTGATGTATGGCTACCAGACCCCCTATGATGGCATGGTCTCCTATCTCTATATGACCACCAAGAGTTGCAGCGTTTGACATAATAATGGAATTTCCTAAAGTGCAGTCATGTGCTATATGGGCATAGGCCATCAGGTAATTCTTGTTGCCAACCTTTGTAACTTTATCCTGTTTAGCTGTAGCTCGATTAATGGTTATAAACTCCCTCATTATATTTTCATCCCCAATAATGACCCTGGTATCCTCACCTTGATATCCGACATCTTGAGGAGGCAAGCCAAGGGAGGCAAAGGGGTAAATCCTATTTTTCTCCCCTATTATTGTATTTCCATCTATAACAACATGGGAACCGATAACGGTATCCCTGCCTATTGTCACCTTTTCTCCTATGATCGAAAATGGCCCGATTGTAACCCCATCAGCTATTTCTGCTTTCGAGGATACTACTGCAGATGGATGAATATCTATTCCCATTTTTCTACCTTAATGCAGCCAGTAACTCAGCCTCCGCCGCTATTTCCTTGTTTACCATTGCCGTTCCTCTCATTTTCCATATCCTGCTTCCTTTTCTTATAGCAGTCAGTTCAAAAATGATCTGGTCGCCAGGAAAAATCGGTTTTCGAAATTTTACCTTGTCTATAGCCGCAAAGTATATGGCACTATCCTCGTTGTTTGTCATACTTTCTGGTTGCGATAATCTTGCAAGAATTCCGCCCACTTGAGCCATGGCCTCTATCACCAAGACACCAGGCATAATGGGTTTTCCTGGAAAATGACCCGTGAAGAAATACTCATTAATAGTGACATTCTTGATCCCAACGACCCTCTCACCCACCTCGAGTTCCGTAATCATATCCACAAACAGAAATGGATGACGGTGTGGGAGTATTTTTATGATGTCCTTGTAAGTGAGTGGCAAATCCATTTTCTATCTATTCCTTTTTTAATTGTTCTTCTAATTCCTTAATCCTGTTTTCTAACTCTTTCAATCTTTCAGAATATTCGGGGAGTCTCCTGATATGGCCCCTTGTTTTCAGCCAAAGGCGATGAGGCATCGTTGGGATGCCAGAAACCACTTGACCTGCCGGAATAGATTTGACCACACCAGATTTTGCACCAATCATTACTCGATCTCCAACCTCAATATGATCAACAAGCCCGACCTGACCCCCGATAATGACATTCTTTCCTATTTTAGTGCTTCCTGCAATGCCTACCTGAGCAACAATAATGGTATTTTCACCAACAACTACATTATGCCCAATTTGAACAAGGTTATCGGTCTTTACTCCTCGTTTTATCACTGTCTTTCCAAGGGCAGCCCTATCAATAGCATTTTGTGCCCCAATTTCAACCTCATCTTCTATTTGGACGATACCTGTTTGGGGAATCTTTACACTTATATCGCCATCCCTGGCAAAACCGAAGCCATCACTCCCTATAACAGTGCCTGCGTGAATTATAACTTCCTTTCCTATTACACAGTCAGACATTATCGTTACATTCGGATAGATAACACTTCCCTTTCCCACTGTGACCCTGTCACCGATATAAACACCTGGGAAAAGAGTGACTTCATTGCCTATTATAGACTCACTACCAACATAAACAAAGGGATAGATAGATACATCTTTTCCTATGCGGGCTCCTTCTCCAATAATAGACTTTTCGCTTATTCCCGGAAAACGAGGAATCGGAGGGGCAAATATGGCCGCAGCCTTGGCGTAGGCAAGAGAGGGATCAGCGACTATCAATTGTTGCCCTTGATAGAGACTGATGACTTCTTTAACAATAATAGCAGATGCCTTTGTTACTCTGACCTGATCCCTTAAACGTGGATCTGAAAAAAAGGATATCTCTCCTTTCTCGGCCAAAACAAGGGAATTGATCCCCTTTATTAAAACCTGATCATCACCTTCTACAGTGCCACCTATTGATTCAGCTATATGCTTAAGAGTTACTTCCAATGTTATCCAGTACCTGATATGCGCTGAAGCCCACCTTGGAGCCAGATTCTTTTAATCAGCCTCCTAAACCGATACGTCAATACGTATTTGATCAACATAGTAAGCCTTGAGGCCAGCCTATCTCGGTGCGATGAACCTAAATCAAACTATTCCATATGTAAGTGTTATATATTTTTATCAACCTATTAGATGTATCGGCTATGGTTATAAGTTACATGGTGTATGACTTTATTTAACCATTCACCCTATTATTAACCATTCATGGGTTTGAAGGTTCAGGGCAAACCGAAATCCTTCCGTCATCTGGCGGGCACGTCTGAACCTGGAAACGCTTACCCCGGTTATTATTTATTTGCATCATTCATCTGGTCGTAGGCCTTGATAACCTGGTCAGTAATATCAATTGACTCAGAACAATACAACACACCCCCTGCCCGCTTTTCCATTATCAAGGTGTAGCTTTCTTCAGACCCTATCTTTTTAATAATCTTTTCTAATTCTTTGAAGATTCTCTGTTTTTCTTTTCCCTGTAACCTTACCATCTCTTCATTTAAATCCTTGTAAAGATATTCTAATTCTCTGGTCTTCCTATCAATGGTCCTCTTTTTGCCTTCCTGGGCATCCATACTCAACATCATGGCCTGTTTATCCAATTCCTTTCTTAATTCCAAAAGCTCTCTCTGCTTTGTATCAAGCTTTATCTGGAGATCACCTTTCTTCTTCTTGAGAATCTGAAAGACCTTTTGTCCTTCTTTAGATTCCTTAAGACATCTCTGAAGGTCAATTAAACCAACTCTGGCAAAATCCTCAGCGAACACTACATTGCAAACCATTAGGATTAAAACGATAAGAGCAGAAAACAAGAAACTCTTTTTCATACCTCACTCCATTCTTGATGTAATTGCTGTTAGTTAAAAATGTAGTAATAAAAAACGTAGTTTGAATACTACATTATTCCTCTTCTATTAGTCAACAACGTTGGGATCATACGGTGCACCACAAATACTAAAATGGTGTTCCGATGGTAAATTCCCATACGCTTCCCGACTCTTCAGGCTTGGGGTCAAGATTTTTTCCCCATTCCAGCCTTAGAGGCCCTACTGGCGAATACCATCGTATACCTACACCGGCGCCACTCCTAATTCCACTAAAGGTATAGTCCTCATCTGCAGTAAAGACATTTCCAGCATCAAAAAATAAAACACCCATCACTCCCTGTTCTTTGGCAAGAGGAAACCGGAACTCAACATTATAGACCATCATTTTCTCTCCACCTATCTTGTCGCCTGTAACAGGATCAATAGGGGAAATAGTTCCATACCGAAACCCCCTTACCGTATTGATTCCTCCTGATGTAAACTTTTCATAAACAGGCAATGCGCCTCCCGGCCTTTGATCAATGTAGCCCCATTTTCCCTGAATAGAAAATGCTGAATCCCAGAAAAAAGGGAAAAACCATGCTGATCTGGCCCTGTATTTGGTAAAATAGTTATCTCCTCCAAGGAATCCTCCTGCATATTCCACAGTAAAGGAGTTAACAGAGCCCTGTCTTGCATTAAAGCGTCTATCTCTGCTATCCCTGGAAATCCCAAGGGTCAAACTACTGGTAATACTTCTTCCAATCATATCCTTTAATGTCTGAGAGGCTGTTTCTAAGACATCACGGATCTCAGCATCATCATATGTATAGATAACTGATCCTCTGGTGAAATCAAGCCCTAAGGGAAAACCAAGCTTTAATTTTCCACCCGTGCTATCTTTGGTATATTCGTCATATTCATATTCCCAGTTATAAAGATCAATGCCTGCTG
>CAZBBQ010000016.1:1906-5683 GCA_964489745.1 uncultured Desulfobacteraceae bacterium | reverse complement strand
ATCAATGCCTGCTGATAACGGCTTATCAAAGAGCCATGGCTCAATAAAACTTAAGGTATATCGAGCAGCCTTATTACTCAGAGAGGCCTTCGCTGATAGTGACTGCCCCCGGCCAAATAGATTATCTTGTGATATTTGAATAGTCCCGATAGTATGTTCTGTTGAACTGTATCCAATGCCAAATGAAACCATACCGGTTGGCTTCTCTTTGACATGTATATCAAGAAGCATCTCTTCATCACTGCTTCCTTTTTTTGTATTAACCTCCACCCCCTCAAAAAAACCGAGGCGATAAAGATTCTGAGTGCTTCTCTGTAACTTGTTCCCGCTAAAATACCCGCCTTCAATAGCTTTTAGCTCACGCCGAATAACCTTATCCCTGGTTTTATCATTTCCAGTTATTACAATCCTCTTAAATCTAACCTTTTTCCCCTTCAAAATCTTATACGTAATAGCAACTGTATGCTCTTTATCATCTTCTTTGATATCAGGAGAAACATTAACAAATGCATAACCTTCGTTCGAATAAATCTCACTTAAAGATAATGTATCAGATCTAATAACTTCTCTATTGTACACCTTCTCTTTTGTTATTTTAAGCGCTTGATAAAGTTCATCAACATCTTTGATAAGATCCCCCTCAAACATTACCGTACCAATAGCATATTGAGGGCCTTCATTAATAGCAATAGTGATGATAAGACCTTCGCGTGCTTTGTAAGAGATATCTGGCTCCCCTACTCTTGCCTTTATATAACCATTGTTCTGGTAAAATGATTTTATCTTGAATATATCACCTTCTAACTTTTTTTTATCCAGATTGCCAGATTCAGTTAAAAAAGAGAAGAAACCTTTTTCGCTTGTCTCCATAAGATCTTTTAAATCATCATCATCAAATGCAACATTCCCCTCAAAACTAATTTCCCTTATATAGGCTTTATCTTTCTCATTAATTTTATAAACAAGGGCCACTTCATTATTTGGAAGATCCTCAATGCTTTCTTTTATCTCAACATGATAATATCCTTTTTGATGGTAATGATCTTTTAACCTTTCTATACTATCTTTAATAGCCTTCCTATTAATAATAGAATATTTTTTTATACCTACAACATCCATTAAATCCTTTTGATCAATTTTTTTTGTCCCCAATAGGGTAATCTTCCCGATTGATGGTTTTTCACTCACCTTAAAGACAACCGATTTGCCTCCAGGGCTTTCCTCAGTGTCTATCTGGACATCCTCGAAAAAGCCCATTTGATATATGGACCTCAGATCTTTATTGAGAATGCCTTGATCATATCTTGCGCCTTTCTGGCTCTCAATAACTGCAAGGATGGCATCGGTTTCTATCCTCTTGTTTCCTCTAATAGAGACTGAATCTATTTGGATAACGCCTTTTATTCGATTTGTTGCGGTTACAGCAACCCTTGCTATTAGTTGATCTAATTTATCTATTCTGTCCCCTACAACAAAAATAGAAAAAGGCCTTTTTTCAGTTGATATAGGGATGAGTGTAAGGTCGAGGCTGATCTTCTTACCGATCTGGGTAAGGCTCCCCTTTATTATCCAGTCGATCCCCTTCTCTTTTCCTATCCCTCTTGCAAAATCTAACTCTGCTGCTGTTATTCGAGATAGTTCACCCTTATTCACAGTCACGGGATCGATAAGGTCAAAACCTTCCTTTTTCAATCTTGCAGTGAGCATTCCTTGGAGGCCCGAAACAAGATAATCCATAGGCTTCAACATATAAATCTTAAAAGGAAGAACCGCTATCTTCTCTGATGACAGTGCCATCACATCGGGAGCTGGAAAAATAAGGAGGAAGAGTAACAAAACAGAAAAAGGCCGTAATATATAGCTACAATAGGAGAATATCTTTTGAATCATCAAAACCTGCCATCAACTAATTGCAACTGTTTCGACATCTTGTGTGCCAGCTCCAGATTATGAGTAGCTATAATTAAGGCCAGGCCTCTGTTTTTATTAAGGGAAAGTAACAGCTTTGTTATCTCATCACCTGTTGCTTTATCAAGGTTTCCTGTGGGCTCATCTGCCAAGAGCAATTTAGGCCCCATAATTAAGGCCCTGGCAATTGCAACCCTTTGTTGTTCGCCTCCGGAAAGCTCTCCAACTCTATGTTTTAATCTATTTTCTAAACCCACCTGAGAAAGTATTGCTGAAGCCATTTCAACGGATTTTGCCTTACTATACCCTGCTATAAGGGCTGGTATCATAGTGTTTTCCTCAGCATTAAATTCAAGTAGAAGATGATGAAACTGAAAAACAAAGCCTATTTCCCTGTTTCTGATCTTACTGAGGCCTCTCTCATCCATCTGATAGACATTGAGATCTTTAAAAAAAACATTACCTTCTGAGGGCGGCTCTAATGTTCCCATAATATTAAGTAAGGTAGATTTGCCAGCCCCGGAAGGCCCTATTATGCCATAAGACTCACCCGGCAATACGTGCAAATTAATCCCTTTGAGCACCTGGATTACCTGGCCACTATTCTCAAAGGTTTTAAAGATATTTTCTATCCGAAGCATAGTTTTCCTGCCTACTCGTATCGTAATGTCTCTACAGGATTTACTTTAGAGGCCTGCCAGGAAGGGTAAATAGTAGCGAGAAAAGATATAACGATTGCAGCCAATGCGATTGAGACAACATCTAACCACTCCATTCTAACAGGCAGGGTAGTTATATAATAAACGTCTGGGGGAAGCTTAATAAATTTATATCTTGCCAGGAGCTGGCATAGAAAGGATCCGGATATCAGGCCCAAAAATGTGCCAATCAGACCGACAAATAGACCCTGAAAGATAAAAATAGACATAATGCTTCTAGATGAGGCCCCCATAGTTCTCAGTATGGCGATATCACGACTCTTTTCCATAACTAACATAACCAAAGAGCTAATTATATTAAGTGCGCCTACGAGCACTATCATGATCAAAATGATAAACATAGTCACCTTTTCGAGTTTTAACGCAGAAAACAGACTTTTATTCATCATCTTCCAGTCTTTGGTCCAATAAGGATAGCCAAGTTGGTCCTGAAGAACTTTGCCTATTGTGTCACTCTTGTGTATATCATTAACCTTTAATTCGATCCCTGTAACCTCATCCCCAAGGGAGAGAAAATCCTGAGCATCAGTCAAGGATAGAAAAATCATTTTGCTATCGTATTCATACATACCCGATTCAAAAAGGGCTGCCACTGTAAAGGTCTCTTCATTTGCCACCCTCCCTAACGGCGTCAATTTGCCTATGGGTGATACCAGGTTTATGATATCTCCTGGCAGTGCTCCTATCTGTTTGGATAACTCGCTACCAATAATGATTCCTTTATTCGATGTATTTAACACATTGATAGAGCCTTCTTTTATCATAGAATTAATATTAATTACCCTACCAACTGTGGCTGGATCCAGACCCCTGAGAATAGCCCCTGAAATATTGCCAGCATGTTTAACCATTACCTCACTATAAATAAACGGAGTCGCTGAAAGTACACCCTCTACTTTCAATGCCTTCTCAATGACAGCTTCTGTATCCCTGATACCAGCATTATAGCTGAAGATTAGCAAGTGGGAGTTTACACCGAGTATCTTTTTCATCAGATCCTCTCTAAAACCATTCATAACTGCTAGCACCACAATCAAGGACATAACTCCTATGGTTATTCCCAAAATGGAAATACCGGTTATGATAGAAATAAATCCTTGCTTTCTCTTTGCTTTTAGGTATCTGAAAGAAAAAAATGTTTCAAAAGACA
>CAZBBQ010000016.1:0-1806 GCA_964489745.1 uncultured Desulfobacteraceae bacterium | reverse complement strand
TGTGAGGATCATGACCAATCTATCTATTCCAATCCCCTCTCCTGCTGTTGGTGGCATCCCATATTCCAATGCCTTGATATAATCTTCATCCATAAAGAGGGCCTCATCGTCTCCCGAATCCCTTAAGCGGACCTGTTTAAGAAATCGCTCCCGCTGATCATCCGGATCATTTAACTCAGAAAAGGCATTTGCAATCTCTTTTCCACCTATGAATAATTCAAATCTCTCCGCAATTGCGGGATTATCATCCTTTCTCCTTGAAAGGGGGCTGACCTGTATTGGATGGTCGACTATAAACGTGGGTTGGATTAATTTTGGCTCAACAATATGCTCAAAGAGTTTTGCTAATACCCTCCCATCTTCTTCATTTTCCTCTAACTCAACCCCCTTTGATCTGGCGACATCACGTAATGCCATGCTATCAAAAAGGGTAGGCTCTTCTATGCCACCAATGTCTCTTAGAGAATCAATGAGTGAAATCCTCTGCCATGGGGTAGCAAAATCTATCAGATCGCCCTGATAGGTAACAGTCAACGTATTAAAGAGCTTTGTGAGGAGATGGATCAAAAGTTTTTCCGTCAAATCCATCAGATCTTCATATGTTGCATAGGCAAGGTAAAACTCGAGCATAGTAAATTCCGGATTATGATTCGTAGAAATCCCCTCATTTCGAAAATTTCTGTTTAATTCATAAACCCTCTCCAAACCTCCTACCACAAGCCGTTTCAAATAAAGCTCCGGGGCTACTCTCAAGTAAAGATCTATACCCAATGATTGATGATATGTTTTAAATGGTTTCGCTGTCGCACCCCCTGGGATCGATTGCATCATAGGGGTCTCAACTTCTATAAAGTCTTGTGTATCAAAAAATTCCCGTATGGCCTTGATTATCCTACTTCTCAGGATAAAGGTATGCTTAACAGTATCATTAACAATAAGGTCGAGATACCTTTGGCGATATCTGGTTTCTACATCGACTAAACCATGATATTTTTCTGGTAATGGACTTTGGGACTTTGTGAGAAGAACAACGGAAGATGCCAGAAGGGTTAATTCATTTGTCTTTGTCCTGAAAACCTGCCCTTTTAGTCCTACATGATCGCCAATATCTATAAATGAAAAGATCTTAAAATTCTCCTCTCCAACTCTATCTTTCCGTATATATGCCTGGAGTTGACCAGTTCCATCTTTGATATGGATGAAAACTGCCTTCCCAAAATCCCTCATCGACATAATCCTGCCGGCCACGGTGAAGGTATCAGGTATCTCCTTAAGTTCATCATTATCCATTGTACCAAAACGGCGCACCACTTCCTCTATTGTTATATCCCTTTTGAAGCCTGATGGATAAAGGTTAAAACCCTTTGCTCTTAGATCCTTAATCTTGTTCTTTATGTCTTTGATAACTCCAGTTGACTCATCCATTAATAAAACATTCCTTTCATTGAAAAAATCGTAAACATCTAACCTTTAGACTGGCAAGTTGTAGTAAAAACAAAAGCCATCGGATTTCCTGCTTCTTCATGCACCTGAAGAGCTAAAAATGAATCTTTCCTTGATTGTTTACATTTTTTATTTTATAGATTGTAACGTTTAATCTAATTATGTTTTTTAGTCAAGACAAAAGAAAAAGATTAAAAAATCAACATGTTAAGAAAATAATTTCTTAACTATAGTGTCACGTTTTTGCTTTTTGGAAAAATAAAAAAACATCTTTCAAAGGAGGTATCATATGGCAAAACTTTTATGGGAACCATCAGACGAGAGAGTCAAAAATTCAAATATGTACAAATTTATCCAATTTAT
>CAZBBQ010000015.1:4084-13534 GCA_964489745.1 uncultured Desulfobacteraceae bacterium | reverse complement strand
TATGAGCGTAACCATGATAAAAACTTGATGTGGTTTTACCCCGAGGGCAGAAAGCCGAGATGTCGTGCTCCACAAAAGAAATGTTTTGTCTGTGTCAACTTTTTTTCTCTATCAATCGTCTAATATTATAAAATGAGCGCAAATGATACAGTCTATGGATGATGAGAAAAGAATTTTCAGTGAACTGGTTGATAACTATCAGAAAAAGGTTTTTCAGGTGGCTATAGGTATGCTTGGCAATAAAGAAGAGGCCCTTGACATTACACAGGATGTCTTTGTCAAGGCATTCAGGTCGTATAAAAAATTTCGATTTAATGCATCCCCTGAGACATGGTTGATCAGAATAACAATAAACAGGGTGAGAGACTACCTTCGAAAAGAAAAATTACGAAGACTTCTTTTTTTTCTGCCGAGAAACATTTCGGATAATCAAATAAATACAATGGCAGATACAACCAAATCACCCCACACAATGCTCAAAGAAAAACAATTACAGGCTCACGTGAGGGCATTTCAAGATGTCCTCAAGGGAAGAGAAAAAGAGGTTTTTTCACTCAGGTTTGGCAATGAATACACTATCAAGGAAATCGCTGAATTTACCGGTATCAGCCAGAGTTCAGTAAAAACCTATCTCTATAGGGCCTTAGACAAGGCCCAGAATTATCTTGCTGATTGGAAGACGCCATGAACACTATTCACCTAAGCAATAAAGATCTGTACTCCATGATCGTTGAACCGGATACGATCGATAAAGATCTTCAATTACACCTGAAGAAATGTCAGGATTGCCAAAAACGACTCAATAGAATGAAGGGATTTTTAACGGCCTATCAGGAAGAAATTGAGCATACTGAGATACATTGGACAAGAGAGAAGGGGAAAATTCTTTCAGCTGTATCTGACTATCGGTCTCCTGCATTAAGGATGCGATGGGGAACGGCTGTAGTCTTCTCATTTATACTAGTTATTTCTGCCGTTTTATTGCAACAGATCTATTTCCAACCAAATAATGGCAGCACAATCGAAGTAACAGAAGTACAGGAGCAGATTTGGTTGTTTGAAGAGAGTATACGTGAAGTAGAACTTCCTCAAAGCATCGTGCTTCTCACTGAGTGGGAGGGGGAAGATTTTCAACAATTTTTAAACTTTTTTTTACCAATAGAGGAGGAACATAATGAAAAAAACAATTCTATTACTAACAGCCTTCGCATTAATAGGTTCGATCAGTCTATCGTTGCCTAATCTTTTCGCCTTTAATTCTCCAATGGAGAGTGGCAAATGGTGGTACAGGCCGGGTGTGAAAGATACATTACAGCTCACCCCTGATCAAATCGATACGATCAATACAATCTGGATGGAACACAAAAAACGCATCATCGATATCAAAGGTGATATAGGAAAGGCCTATCTCGACTTAGAAAACATGATGTCCCAACCTATGACAGATAGACAGGGGGCCTACAAATTAGCAGAGAGGCTTGCACAACTTCATTCCCAGCAGACTGAAAATCGTATTAAGATGGCCATAGACATTCGCCAAGAGCTTTCAATCGAACAATTTGAGAAACTGAAAGGCCTCCGAAGGGAATTTGCACAAAGGCTGAGAGAAAAAGCGCCTCGAGCGGGCAAAAAAGGTGGACCAAGACTCAAGTAGGAAAAACGTCCTCGGGGAATAAACTGGTAATCATTACGACCCAAACTTTGCGAGGTAGTTTTTAAGAAGTTCGTTGTCGTTGGGATTCATGTTAATAAACTGGATCCCCATCCCCGGGGGCATTTTTTCGGTGCTCATATCTTGAGGCCGTATCCACATTACCTTACCCTTAGCAGTGATTGTTTGATCGCTGTCAGGAAGGCTGAATTCCAGGTCTAAAAGGGACCCTACTGGTAGACTCTTTGACGTATGAATAAATAGCCCCCCCTCTCCAAGATTAGCAATATAGGCCTTAAAAAAATCACTTGCCGTTTTAAAAGAGATACTAATCTTTCCGCTTATCCTTTTCCCCATTCGCCTGGGCAAAGAAACCAGACGCTGGGTAGTCTTTCTCAGCCTCCTCACAAGGGTAGTGACTATCTCTCTAAAATCTGAGTCTATATGGTTAAATTCCTTATCCAAAAAATCCTTATCCACTAACTCTAACACCGTGTCCTCAAGTGCAATAGCAGTTGCCGATCTGGGAGAATGATCGATAAAACTCATATCTCCAAAAATATCACCAGGCCCTAATATCTCCACCACAATCTTGCTATCTTTAAGTGTCTTGCTAATCTCCACCTTCCCTGATTGTAAAATATGAACAGCAATCCCGTGGCTTCCCTCCTTAAATATAACATCCCCTGCCTTGTAGGTTTCTTTTTCAATCGTGAGAAACAATTGGATCTCCTTCCTTTTTTAATTTTTTTAGTTCGTAAATCACCTTTCTCACCTGATCCCTGGTATTGTTCATGCTTCCTTCGTTGTTTATAATGTAATCCGAAAGTAGTTTCTTTTTCTCTATATTAATCTGGGCCTTTAACCTTTTTTCAACCTCTTCTTTTAGGAAATCGTCTCTTTTTATTATTCTTTCAATTTGAATATCTCTTGATACATACACTAAAATAATCGTATCAAAGTTTTTATTCAAACTCAACTCAAATAAAAGGGGAACATCTACAATAACAATAGCTTGTGAGTCTTTTGTTTTAATGTCCTTAAGCAAGGTGTCCCTTTTCTCAAATATCCTTGGATGGGTAAAGCCTTCCAGGGCCTTTCGGCTCCGTACATCTGAAAAAACAATTTCTGCAAGCTTCGAACGATTCAGGGTTCTGTCAGGGAACAGGATCCCCTGGCCAAAATAGTCAACAATATCTCTCCAGGCAGGCGTATCAGGCTCCACAACAACACGGGCAAGATAATCAAAATCAATTACATATGCCCCCTCATCTTTAAACATTGCTGCCACAGAACTTTTTCCGCTTCCTATGCCACCTGTCAATCCTATTATTATCATGATACGTGCCTAAAGTGATTGAAAGTTTAACCCGCCGTAAGCCTGCTCCCCCCGATTGTATCGGGACAGGCGGGTCTGGCGGGTAGAAGTGCCTAAAGGTATCCTAAATCCTAAAACCAATTAATTTCTTAGAAATACATAAACAACGGACTACTGACAACTAACTACTGACATCATTTCTTCTTCAATAAGACATATAACGCACCTGCCCCTCCATCACAGGGTTTGGCAGTTACAAATGCCAGGACTATTTTTTTTAAAATTCCCCTTCGAAACCAAATCGGAAGCTCCCTTTTTATGGCTGGTTGATGATTACGAGAGCCTAACCCTCTTCCGTGAACAATAAGCACGCACCTCATGCCTTTATGATAGCTCTTGATTATAAATTCATCAACAACGCCTTCCGCCTCTTTTTTTGTAAAGCCGTGCAGGTCAATATAGTCCTGAACGGAAAATTCACCTCTTTTGAGTCTTTTCATGATCTTCGGACCAACACCAGAAACTGCTCCCTCCATATATTCATCACTGAAAGAAATATCCCAGGCGCTCGATTCTTTCACCAGGTTTGAAAAATCTTCTCCTGCCTTTTTATGAGGCTTAAAAGACCGTTCAGGCAACGCCTCTTCTTTTACAAAGGCCGTTATAATTTTATTCTTATCATCCTTTAAGGGGATAACATCTTTCATTGCTGACTGAAAGAGATCATCATCACTTTTTTCCTTTTTGCTCTCAGCTAGAGAATGTGGCGAAACAGGCTCTTTTGTTTTATCAAAAGCTTTCAGGTCTTTACTAAAACCCTTAAATGGTTTATCAAGGAATGCCCTGTTTTCGTCTGTTTTATTCCTTGCACGATCAAGTCGCTCTTTTTTTTTCTTTCTTCTCATAGCAATATAGCAATATAATTGACTTTTTATTTTCTTTTACTTAAAAAAGGTAACTTTAAGACGATGTAATTATTTTTAAGACTGCCTTTTGAATGATTTTATTTATAACAAAAGCAAAACAATTTTCAAAGCGAGAAAAAAATGGCAAGAATAGATGACTTTAAAAAGGCCCTGGAGATTGGGAAAGAGGAAATAAGCAAAAAAAATCCCCTCCATTTATGCCGGTTAAGCGGCGGTGAGTTTATTGAAAAAGCAAATGAGCCAGACAGTATACAAATTATGTTCTTGAATCGGATGATTAGTATTAGCTGGCCGGATCTCATATTCTCGCAGGATTCAGATAAAGAGATTAAAATAAAAGAAAAAATATTGATAGTGCACTACCTGAATAACGCTAAGAAAGAAGATCTGACAGGAGAGCTTATTGCCTATCAGGAAATTCCTTCAGCGAGATTTTATCTTGGCTCCTTTAACGCCAGAACAACTGATCCATTTATTGCCGCGTTTGGCGAAAATCCGGATAAGCTACCAATAGTGGCGCAGGAACTTTTCGCTGCACAAACAGCGTCCATGGGAGATGTATCGGTCACTATTCAGGCATTTCCAAAGACACCTATAACCTTTGTTATATGGCGAGGAGATGAGGAATTTCCACCTAATGGAACAATCTTATTTGATAGCTCTATCAAGGATAATCTTCTCTCTGCCGAGGATATTTCTGAACTCGTCAGCATGATTGTGTATCCTCTGATAGCAAAGGCTCAATAAAAAAACGTACTGCGTCGCATCAATGGATTATTGGAAACATGGAATACTGGAATTATGGATTTTGATGCATAAAATCTTCCAGCAGCGGATACTTTTCAGGAAAAACTGCTCTATCTTTGACAACCGAAAATGATACGAAGAATTAAGAAGGAAAAATACAACGCACCACAAACAAAGGACAACTGACCATCATGAAAATTGCTATTAGCGGTAAAGGGGGTGTGGGAAAAACAACATTTGCTGCATTTCTGATAAAATCTTTGCAAATGAAGGGAAAAACCGTCCTGGCCATTGATGCCGACCCTGATGCAAATCTTGCCCAGGCCCTGGGTGTGAAAAATGCCTCTAAGATAACGCCTATCTCTAAAATGAAATCCCTTATCGAGGAAAGGACTGATTCAAAGGTTGGGTCTATGGGGGGCTTTTTTAAGATAAACCCGAAGGTAAGTGATTTGCCGGAAAAGCTTTCCGTAGAGGCTGATGGTGTAAAGCTAATGGTCTTAGGCGGGGTCAAAGCAGCAGAAGGTGGTTGTATTTGCCCTGAAAGCGTTCTTTTGAAGGTTCTTGTCACGCATTTAATCCTTACTCGGGATGAGGTTGTGGTTATGGATATGGAGGCAGGCTTAGAACACCTGGGCAGAGGGACCGCACGGGCCGTTGATAAGATGATAGTGGTTGTTGAGCCGGGAAGAAGAAGTATGGAAACTGCCGGGGAGATAAAGAGATTATCTCAAGAGCTGGGAATCAAGGATTTGCTTATTGTGGGAAATAAAATCAGGTCTCAAAAAGATAAGGATTTCCTGCTTAACAAAATGGATGACTTTCATTTCTTAGGGTTTTTGCCATTCACCGATACTATTATACAGGCGGATTTAGATGATAAGCCTCCCTATGAACTAAATCCTGATGGACTGAAAATCGTTTCTGAAATGATACAGGAAAATTTTGAATGAGAACTGAGCCCTCAAAAGAATTAATAAAAGGATTTTATGACGGAAAAACGAGTTCACAATTTTAATCCAGGCCCTGCAGCACTGCCACTTCCGGTTTTAAAGGAAATAAAAGAGAATTTTCTTAACTTTTCTGGCTCGGGTATGTCTATTATAGAGACCAGCCATCGCTCTCCCTTGTTCGATGAAGTTCTCATTGACGCGGTGAATAGAACAAAACGACTGCTGGGCTTAGATGAAAAGTACCATGTCCTTTTTATCCAAGGAGGCGCAAGCCTGCAATTTTGTATGATTCCCATGAACCTTGCCTTACCAGGGAGACCTTTGAACTTTATAAATACCGGCACCTGGTCAACAAAGGCTATTAAAGAGGCTCGGATTCAGGGAAAAGATGTGAGGGTCATTGCCTCATCAGAGGATAAGGATTTTTCCTACCTTCCGTATGATTTCACCGTAGACAATCAGGCATCGTATCTCCACTTTACCTCAAACAATACTATCAAGGGAACACAGTGGCAACAATTCCCCAATGGAGAAGGTATACCACTGGTCGCAGATATGTCCTCTGATTTTATGAGCCGCCCTATCGATGCAAAACCATTCGGGCTTGTGTATGCAGGTGCACAAAAAAATATCGGCCCATCAGGAATAGCCATGGTTATTATCAGGGAGGATATGCTACAAAGAGTACCAGATACCCTGCCAACTATGCTTAAGTACACAGCCTACGCAGACAACAGATCTCTCTTTAATACACCTCCCACATTTGCTATTTATGTCATAGATTTAGTGCTTAAATGGCTTGAGGAAACAATAGGTGGACTAAAAGAAATAGAGCGAATAAATAGGCAAAAGGCCTCCTTGATCTATGACGTAATAGATGATAGCGATGTGTACCACGGCACAGCAGAGGTGAACAGTCGTTCCCTGATGAATATTACTTTTCGCCTGCCTGATAAAAAAACAGAAGAAAGGTTCCTTGCTGAGGCCACACAAAACGGGCTCTACGGCCTTAAAGGTCACAAGTCTGTGGGTGGTTGCAGAGCCTCTCTCTATAATGCGATTACTATAGAAAGTGTAACAAAACTTGCCACATTTATGCGAGAGTTCGAAATAAAATCTATCTAAGACGATGAGACAAAGAAAAAAAATAGCAGAGCTAATCGAGTCAAGCGATTTTGGATCAGAAGTCACAATTATGGGATGGGTAAAGACGAAGAGAGACTCTAAAGGAGGATTCTCTTTTCTTGAGATAAATGATGGCTCTACCATAAAAAACATACAGGTAATAGCTGAAAGTACAATGGCTAACTACGCCGATGAGATCTTAAAGTCGACAACAGGTTGCTCGGTGATTGTGAAAGGAATCTTAGCAGAATCACCAGGAAAGGGACAAAAGGTGGAAGTGCAAGCAACAGAGGTAAATGTGGTTGGCTGGACTGATCCTGATACCTATCCATTGCAAAAAAAGAGGCACTCCTTCGAATATCTTAGAACAATGGCTCACCTCAGGGCAAGAACAAACACCTTTGGGGCAGTGGCGAGAATCAGGAATGCCATGAGCTATGCTATTCATAGCTTTTTTCAGGAAAGAGGCTTTCTCTATCTTCACTCACCAATCATTACAGGCAGCAATTGTGAGGGTGCCGGTGATATGTTTAGGGTTACTACCCTTGATCTCCAGGAAATGAAAAACAAGGGCGGTACCGTAGATTTTACAGATGATTTTTTTGGTAAATCAGCCAATTTAACGGTCAGCGGGCAGTTAGAAGCAGAGGCCTACGCCCTTGCCGTGGGTGATGTATATACCTTCGGTCCAACGTTTAGGGCAGAAAACTCCAACACCCATCGACACTTAGCTGAGTTCTGGATGGTTGAGCCTGAGATGGCATTCTGCGATCTCAAGGGAAACATAGACCTCGGCGAGGAACTTATTAAAAGTACCCTCGCCTCTATAGTAACACACTGTAAAGACGATATAGATTTCTTTAATCGTTTTGTTGATAAAAATCTTATATCTACTATTGATACGATTATTAACAACAACTTTGAGCGACTTACCTATACAGAAGCGATAAAGATATTATTGAAGACGAGAAAAAAGTTTGAATTTGCTCCTTCGTGGGGAAAAGACATACAGTCAGAACACGAGCGGTATCTGTGTGAGTATTTCAAAAGGCCAGTGGCAGTAACTGATTATCCAAAAGAGATAAAGCCTTTTTACATGAAAGTGAATAAAGACGATACAACAGTAAAGGCCATGGATATTCTCCTGCCAGGAATTGGTGAAATTATTGGAGGCAGCCAGCGGGAAGATGTGTATGACACCTTGCTCAACAGGATAAAAGAAGCAAACTTGGATCCTGCTGATTACTGGTGGTACCTGGATCTCAGAAAATATGGCACAGCTACCCATTCCGGTTTTGGTCTGGGCTTTGAGCGCCTCATGCAGCTAGTAACTGGCCTTGCCAATATCAGGGATGTAATCCCTTTCCCCAGGACACCGAAAAATCTTGAGTTTTAGCTAACATCCATTATGGATTCACCCTTTCAACCACCACAAATCTACACGGTGAGCGCCCTGACCGTAGAGATAAAATCCCTTCTTGAGGAAAAATTTGATTTTGTGTGGATAGAAGGAGAAATTTCAAATTTCGCCCACCCCTCCTCTGGACACTATTACATGACCCTTAAAGATGAAAGTGCCCAGATCAGGGCAGTCATGTTCAAAATGCAGGCATATTATCTTAAATTTATGCCAGAAGATGGGATGAAGGTAATTTTGCGAGGCAGAATAGGGTTATATGCACCCAGGGGAGAATATCAAATTATTATCGACTATTTGGAGCCTCTGGGCGTAGGTGCCCTTGCCGCTGCATTTGAACAGGTAAAAAAGAAATTATTCCTTGAAGGAGTATTTGACGAGGAGAAAAAAAGACCTCTCCCATTTTTACCAAAACAAATTGCTGTAATCACCTCTCCTACAGGAGCAGCTGTGAAAGATTTCTTAAGAATTTCTTATCGAAGAATGCCTCACCTGGATATTACAATAATCCCGGTCAGGGTCCAAGGTGATGAGGCAGCAGCTGATATTGTAGAAGCTCTCGACATAGTAAACAGAGAGTTAAATGTTGACGTTATTGTCTTGACACGAGGCGGCGGTTCATTGGAAGACCTCTGTCCCTTCAACCAGGAAGAAATAGCATATGCAATAAGGCGCTCAACAATCCCTGTTGTCTCAGCGGTTGGTCATGAAGTAGATCTGACCATCTCTGACCTGGCAGCAGATCTCAGGGCGTCTACACCATCAGGTGCCGCTGAACTCATTGTGCAAGAAAAAGAAACCCTCGAGAAAAATATTAACAGTCTCTCATTGAGGCTTGAAATGGCCCTCAATAGCAGTATTGAAAGAACCAAAGATAAAGCAAAAAATCTATCCTCCCGGATACGAGATCCGAGACGCAATCTTGCCGATATCTGGCTCAGACTTGACGAAATATACAACCGCTTACTCAAAACAGGAAAAATCCGTATCAATGATCACCGTAAATACCTCGAGGCAGTTAATGAAACACTCGTGTTAAATAGTCCCTCTCATGCTATCACTATGGTATCTCAAAAATTGGCCTTCCATAATCGTTCGCTTACACAGGCATTAAAAGGTTTCTTAGATAAAAAAGGGAGAAGTGTTCGCTCTATTAGGGATAGGCTCGATTCATTAAATCCTTTATCTATCTTGCAAAGAGGGTATAGTATCACCAGAAAACTTCCTGAGATGAATATCGTTAAAGATTCTGTGCAAGTAAAAACTGGTGATGAAGTCAGCATCCTCCTTGCCAGGGGTAGTATCAAAGGCCT
>CAZBBQ010000015.1:0-3984 GCA_964489745.1 uncultured Desulfobacteraceae bacterium | reverse complement strand
TTCTTCTTCCTATCACCTGTAGAAACACGACCTTCATCTGGCCTTGATGTTACCCTCACGCCATCAATAATCGGTCAGGGTGAAGTAGCTCTTTTATCTATTCAGAAACTGGGGAACGCCAAACCCACAGTAATCTGGATGGGGGAAAAAATTACCCTTCTCTCCGATAACAAAAATAAGGCTTGGGCAGGCTTTATCGGGGCTGATTTGACTACAAAGCCAGGAAGGTATAACATTAACATCACATTTTCTGACAGCACCAGACCACATGCAATAACAGTGAATGTGCTCTCAAGGGATTATGGCAGTAGACGGCTGACTCTCCCAAAAAAAATGGTTGAGCTTGATACCGCTACCCTAAAAAGGGTACAAGAAGAATCCAAAACGGTGAAAGGGCTTTTTATAAGCTCTGGTAAAAATCCATTATGGATGGGAAAGTGGATAAGGCCAGTGCCGGGCATGATTGTAAGCCCCTTTGGATGTAGATCTATCATTAATGGCATGGAAAGATCCCCACATTCAGGTGTTGATCTGAAAACAGCAGAAGGTGACCCGATCAAGGCTCCTAATAAGGGAACAGTAGCACTCGTGGCACATCATTTTTTTAGTGGTTTAAGTATAGTTATTGATCATGGGGGAGGCATTCAAAGCATGTACTTTCATTTAAGCAAGGATTTTGTGAAGGTAGGTCAAGTAGTGGAAAAAGGCGCTATTATTGGTCTTGCCGGTTCTTCAGGCAGAGTCACTGGGCCTCATCTCCACTTCGGTATAAGGCTAAATAATAGGCGGATTGACCCTATACAACTAATCGAGATAAGCGGGGGATTAGAAAGATAATGAAAGAAAATAAATTTGAAGATGCAATGAGAGAACTGGAGGATATTGTAAAACGGTTGGAGAGCGGTGATCTACCCCTGGAAGAATCGCTCAAGATCTTTGAAAAAGGAGTTACGTTATCACGATTTTGTTTTAACAAATTAGAAGAAGCAGAAAAAAGAGTGTCTATCCTGATTAAAGATGAAGGAGGCGTTAAAAAAAAACCATTCGAGTATGAGGCAAATGAAGGTGACGACAACAATTAAACACTATCTTGATGAAAGAAAAACTCTCGTGGATAAGGCATTACAAAAATTCATGCCCAACCCATCCGGACTGGCGAGTGATGTTATCAAGGCAATGAATTATAGCCTTTTTGCCGGAGGAAAGAGAATCAGGCCGATTCTCTGCATAGCCGGTGCAGAGGCAGTTGGAGGTTCTGCCGATAGTGTTGTGCCTGTTGCCTGCGCAATCGAACTTATTCATACCTATTCCTTGATTCACGACGATCTTCCGGTAATGGATAATGACGACTTCCGTAGAGGTAAACCCACAAATCATACGGTGTTTGGGGAAGCTGTAGCACTTTTGGCCGGAGATGGCTTGCTAACCCTTGCGTTTAATCTGATGGCAGGTTATGGAGCAGAAGAAAAGGTTGAGAAAAAAGCGCTGTTACGAGTAATAGATTTGATTGCCTCAGCCGCTGGCTACAGAGGTATGGTAGGCGGACAGGTAGTGGATATCATCTACGAAGGGAAAGAGCCAGATGCTACTGTGGTGGAATATATCCACAGACACAAAACTGCAGCCCTTATTTCTGTCTCTGTTACAGCAGGAACCATTCTGGCAGGAGGCAATGAGGATGAGGAAAAAGCAATGAACAGCTATGGGCAGCAAATAGGATTAGCATTTCAGATAGCCGATGATATCTTAAACATAGAAGGCGACAGGAAAGCTATGGGAAAAGGAACAGGGAGTGATAAGGAGAAAGGAAAGATTACCTATCCGTCTGTCTTTGGAACCGCTGAATCAAAAACTATTCAAAAAGAATTAATTGAGAACGCAATAGAGTCCCTCAAAAAATTTGATACCAGAGCAGAACCACTCAGAGACCTGGCTCGATACATTATTGAAAGGAAGACATAGGAAGAGGAACGAGTAGGCAGTAAGGAGTGGGCAGTAGACAGTAAGGATCGGGAATTGTGAATTAAGGAATTGAGGAATTTTTCAACGGACAACGGTCAACAGACAACATACAACGTAAATAACATGAACCAAGAAAATAAAAACACCAGATCAACAAAGAGTTTCCTCGATCGTATAAACAGTCCAGTCGATTTGAAAGGGGTAAAAATAGCCGATTTAGAGATACTGGCCAGTGAAATACGGGACCTTATTGTTGAAACAGTTTCACAAAACGGAGGACACCTGGCACCAAGCCTGGGCGTGGTGGAATTAACCATTGCGCTCCACTACGTGTTCAATGCGCCACACGATAAAATCATCTGGGATGTTGGCCACCAAGCATATGCCCATAAGATTATTACGGGCCGTAGGGAAAAATTTCACACCCTTAGGAAATACAAGGGAATCAGTGGGTTTCCCAGGAGAAATGAAAGTCCGTACGATTCCTTTAACACCGGCCATTCTGGAACCTCTATATCTGCCGCTCTGGGTATCACAACAGCAAAATATATCAAGGGTGAAAAAAATAAGGTCATTGCGGTTATTGGTGATGGAGCCATGACTGCTGGTATGGCATTTGAGGCCCTTAACCAGGCAGGTCACACGGAAAGGGATTTGGTGGTTATTCTTAATGATAATGAGATGTCAATCTCCAAAAACGTTGGGGCATTGTCCTCCTATATCAGCAGAAAGATATCAGAACCCCGGTTTGTTAATCTAAAAAGAAGCCTGGAAAATTTTTTTCGCTCAATACCGGGTGTTGGTAAAAATGTATCTGCCCTATTAAAAAAAAGTGAAGATTCTCTCATTAGTCTTCTCACGCCGGGCATGCTTTTTGAGGCCCTGAAATTTAGATACATAGGTCCGATTAAGGGACATGATATTAATCTTCTTATCAAGACCTTTAAGGATGTGTCCCTGTTAGAGGGGCCGGTCCTTGTTCATGTATTGACTACCAAAGGCAAGGGTTATGAACCGGCTGAAAAAGATCCCACATCGTTTCATGGGGTTGGCTCTTTTGATATAGCCACAGGCTTGCCTAAGAAAAAAGCTGCTACAGACCCACCATCGTATACAGAGGTTTTTGGCAAAACCATGATTGACTTAGCCGGTAAAGATGAAAAGGTTTTTGCCATTACTGCAGCCATGCCTGAAGGGACAGGGCTTACCGAATTCGCCAGAGTATACCCAAAACGCTTCATAGATGTAGGCATTGCTGAGCAACATGCTGTAACCTTTGCTGCTGGCCTGGCTACAGAGGGATTTAAACCTGTGGTAGCCATCTACTCTACCTTTCTACAGCGCTCCCTTGACCAGATAATTCATGATGTGTGTCTCCCCAATCTACCTGTCATCTTTGCCCTTGACAGGGGTGGCCTCGTTGGTGAGGATGGGCCAACACACCATGGCACCTTTGATCTCTCTTACCTCAGGATCATCCCGAATATGACTGTCATGGCACCAAAAGATGAAAATGAATTAAGACATATGCTCTACACCGCACTTAATGCCCATAGCCCGGTTGCCATTCGTTATCCGAGAGGGAAAGGCGTTGGTGCTCCAATGGACAAGGAGTATACAAAAATTCCCATAGGCGAGGCAGAGATTTTAACTGATGGAAAAGATTGTCTCATCTTAGCCCTTGGAAACAGAGTGCACCCTTCCCTTGATGCTGCTATGGATCTAAAGCAGGAGGGACATTCAGTGAGTGTTGTTAACTGCCGATTTGTAAAGCCATTGGATCAGCGACTATCGAACATGGCTGCACGTATTGGAAAAGTTCTCATAGTAGAAGAAAATGCACTCCAGGGTGGATTTGGAAGTGGTATTCTGGAATTTTTTGCTGATCAGGGATTGTCAAATATACTCATAAAACGGCTTGGAATTCCGGATATCTTTGTTGAGCATGGCCCCCAGGACCTTTTACGAGAACAATACGGGATTGACAGAAAAAAGATCATAGAAGAGGCCAGAAGGCTCTGT
>CAZBBQ010000014.1:10676-13892 GCA_964489745.1 uncultured Desulfobacteraceae bacterium | reverse complement strand
TTGGATGTCCATTATAGTTTACTACAATATCTTGTGGAAAATGTAGTAGGGACTAATACCTGAAAAACCTGTTTCCTTCATCGGCTGCGATTAACCTCACCTTAGAAGATAACTTGACAGGAAAGAAGCACGTGCTTCATTTATCAGAGGTTGCCGTAAAAAATCCTTAGAAGAAATAAAACAAAAAAATAACCTCTTTGATTTCACGATATTCTGTGCCTGCCTGTGCTCAGAATGTTGATGGGATCGAAAGATATGTAGTGTTTATAAAGTCAGCACATGTCAGATAAGGACATAAATGGAGAGATGATATTATGTTTACTGAGATAGAAAAAAGAGATGGCACGATAGTGGTTTTTGAGGCCGAAAAGATTACAAATGCTGTTACTAAAGCTGGAAAGGCAACAGGGGAGTTGAATGAGAAGGTTGCTAAAAGGCTTACCATCAAGATTTTAAATTTAGCTAGTCAGGTAATTGGGGAGGAGCCCCCAACAGTAGAAGAAATTCAGGACATTGTAGAGGAGGTGTTACTTTCCTCTACGTATCGTAAAACCGCTAAGGCCTATATTATCTATAGAGAACAGCATGCAAGAATAAGAGAAATAACTGATAAAGCGAGCGTTGCATTGGTGGACCAATATCTAAATAAGACAGACTGGAGGGTTAATGAGAATAGTAATATGGCATTCTCTCTACAGGGATTAAATAACTATGTTTCCTCAGAGATTAGCAAAGTCTATTGGTTAAATGAAATTTATTCTCCACAGATCAGAGAAGCGCACATACACGGTGATTACCATATCCATGATTTAAACATTCTCTCTGTTTACTGCGTTGGGTGGGACCTGTATGACTTGTTGGTAGAAGGATTCAGAGGGGTGTGGGGGAAAGTAGAAAGCGGGCCTGCCAGACACCTGAGGAGTGCATTGGGACAGATTGTAAATTTCTTTTATACGCTTCAAGGAGAGGCGGCAGGTGCTCAGGCATTCTCTAATTTCGACACTCTGTTAGCACCTTTCATACGATTTGACAGATTAAACTATATTGGGATAAAGCAGGCATTGCAGGAGTTTATTTTTAATATTAATGTGCCCACAAGGGTTGGATTTCAGACTCCTTTTACGAATGTTACACTGGACCTCACCGTGCCTAAATACTATGCAGATCAAGGTGTTATTATTGGAGGAGAGGCACAGGATGTTACCTATAGTGATTTTCAGGAAGAAATAGATCTATTTAACAAGGCCTTTTTAGAGGTTATGGCAGAGGGAGATGCCGGAGGCAGAGTTTTTACTTTTCCCATCCCGACATACAACATTACCAAGGAATTTGATTGGGAGAATCCTGTTTTGAGTAATCTGTGGGAGATGACGGCTAAGTATGGGATTCCTTATTTTTCTAATTTTGTGAATTCAGACATGAACCCAGAGGACGCGAGAAGCATGTGTTGCAGATTGAGAATAGATAATCGTGAATTAGAAAAGAGAGGAGGCGGACTTTTTGGCTCAAATCCTTTGACTGGCTCGATTGGTGTTGTAACAATGAATATGTCGCGAATAGGGTATCTTAGTGCCAACGAGAACGAATTTTTTAGCAAACTTAAAGATTTAATGATCCTGGCTAAAGAGAGTTTAGAGATAAAGAGAAAAATTCTGGAGAGATTCACAGACGGGGGCCTTTACCCTTACATCAAATATTATTTAAGAAGCGTAAAGAAGCGGTTCAATGAATATTGGAAGAATCATTTTTCAACTATCGGGCTTGTTGGAATGAATGAGGCCTGTGAAAACTTCCTTGGCAAGACTATTGGCGATAAAGAGGGGAAGGAATTTGCTATAAAAGTTTTAGATTTTATGAGGGAGGTCTTGCTAGGTTTTCAAAGTGAGACAGGAAATAATTATAATCTTGAAGCTACACCTGCTGAGGGAACTTCATACAGTCTGGCAAAGATTGATAAGGAAAGATATCCTGACATACTATCTGCAGGCAACGGCGACAGCGATCAATGTTACTATACCAATTCTACTCATCTACCAGTTGACTTCACTGATGATGTTTTCGATGCCCTGGATTTGCAGGATAGTATTCAGCAAAAATATACCGGAGGAACGGTATTTCATATTTATGCAGGCGAGCGGGTTTCCAACTCTGGTAGCATTAAATCATTGGTGCGAACAGTATGCGAAAATTATCACCTTCCTTATTTTACCTTTTCCCCTACGTTTAGTGTCTGTCCTGTTCATGGATATTTAAACGGAGAGCAGAGCGTATGCCCGAAATGTGGCAGAGAATGTGAGGTCTATTCCCGAGTGGTCGGTTATCTCAGGCCGTTGAAACAGTGGAACAAGGGAAAGCAAGAGGAATTTCAAGAGAGAAAGATGTTTAAGGTTTAGGTATTGTCAGTTGTCCATTGTCCGTGGTCAATGGCAAAATATAACAACTTTTTTGCAATGCTAACTCTTGTCATCTTAAAGTAAATCAACTACGGACTACGGACAATACGATATTTAAGGTTTGAGACATGATTATAGGGGGATTTCAAAAATTTTCCCTAATCGATTATCCAGATAAAATTTGTGCTATTGTCTTTACTCAGGGGTGTAATTTTCGATGCCCTTACTGCCATAATCCGGAACTGGTAGACCCCAAAAAATTTGGCATTGAATTAAATGAGGACGAGATCCTGTCATTTTTGGATAGGCGAAAGGGAAAGCTTGGTGCTGTGACCATAACTGGTGGAGAGCCTCTTCTCCAAAGTGATTTAAGCGCTTTTTTATCGGCGATAAAGGGATTGGGGTATTTGGTGAAGCTTGATACCAATGGGAGTTTCCCGTCAAGGCTCAAAAAGATAATCGAGTTAAAATCTGTAGATTACCTTGCTATGGATATAAAGACATCTTTGGATAAGTATCATCAAGCAATAAAGACAAAGATAGATACAAGGAAGATTTTTGACAGTATCAGATTGATTATGAATTCAGGATTGGATTATGAATTCAGGACTACTGTTGTAAAAGACCTTTTTGAAAAGGATGATTTTTATAAAATCGGTCAGCTAATAAAAAACGCACGTTTATATGTTTTGCAAAAGTTTGTTCCCTCTAAGACCTTAGATGATACATTTTTGAACATGAAAAGTTGCACAGATGAAGAACTCGACTGCTTTAGAGAAATCATGGAAGGCTTTGTCCAGAGATGTATTATCCGATAATTTCT
>CAZBBQ010000014.1:2896-10576 GCA_964489745.1 uncultured Desulfobacteraceae bacterium | reverse complement strand
CGATAATTTCTGTATTGGCGTAAGACATAATATATGGTAGATTGAAATAGTTTATCAATGTGCAGGGAGACTGAGGCATTTTTACCTAACGTTGTTTGTTGCTCTTAGCCAGTTTCAACTCAATAGTCGTGATAGCCCCAATAAAATAAAAAAAGGAGGATTTATCCATGAGGATACTTTTTTGTACTGGGGGTAGTGAAAAATCAGAAAACGCTATTCGAGCAAGCGCATCCCTAGCCACTAAATTAGGCGCAGAGGCTACCGTTCTCAGTGTTGGTCCATCCCATGCTCTTGTAGACAAAATGCTTGGTGCAGAATTTAGGATGTCTGAAGTGACCATTGATACAGACCGGACTGTGACCAGAAATACCTCTAAATATGCGGAAAGTGGCGTAAGGATACTTAAGAAGGTTGGTATTAATGCAGTGGCAAAAGTTGCAAGAGGTGAGATAGCAGACGAGATCTTGAGAGAAGCAGAGAGTGGCAATTATGACTTTATTATTGTATCAGCCAAAGGAAAACCAGGGGACAGAAAACTTTTGGGAAGTAATACAAGAAAGGTTCTGGCTAAAGCAAAGATACCTGTGTACGTTGTGTAGCCTCTGGCGGCGGAAAGTCATCTATTAAGAGATTGCCATTTCGATATCACTCAAGACCCGTTTTGCAGCCTCAGCAGGTTTTTCTGCATTCCGGATAGGTCTGCCAACCACAATGTAATCAGCCCCTTTTTTTATTGCTTGATCAGGAGTGATAATTCTTTTTTGATCGTCCTTTCCTACGATAGACCACTGTGGTCTAATACCAGGGGTGACAGCGATAAAATCTTTTCCTAACTCAGACTTAACTTTTTCGACCTCCAGTCCAGAACACACAACACCGGAACAGCCAGCCTCTTTGGCCATTCTGGCCTTAAGAATAACCAATTCTGTGATGTCTGTAATGTATCTATCATTGTACCCTAGCTCTTTTAGATTTTTACTATCAAGGCTGGTGAGCACTGTGATAGCCAATATTTTGACACCGGAAGGGTTATTGTCAACAGCAGAGCGAAGAAGATCCTTTCCTTCATCACAATGTACGGTCGTAAAGGTCACACCATAGGTACTTGCAGCCAGAAAGGCACCTTTAACCGTAGCAGGGATATCATGAAACTTTAGATCAAGGAATATCTCTGCTTCACTCCTTTCTTTAATAGCATTAAGGATTTTCGATCCAACACTGACAAAGAGCTCCAGGCCGACTTTGAAAATGCCTACATGCTCCTTTAAGAGGTCTACGTACCGGATTGCCTCGTCATAAGTCGGAACATCTAATGGGAATATCAGATAATCTTTTGCTTTTTTCATCTTTATTAATCTCTAAAAAGGTTGGACTCTTTATAAAAAAAGGTATAATTAGTAAATAAAAAGGCCACCGTAGCTCAGATGGCAGAGCACCTCACTCGTAATGAGGATGTCCGCGGTTCGATTCCGCGCGGTGGCTCCACAACTTTTCTTGCATCCCTCAGAAGGCTCATATAGGGGATAATTATTGCCATAAAGGGGGTGACCATCTGTTTGTATACCCATTATAGGACCAGCATCCGGGCAATTTATTGTTTAACTGGAATGTAGGATTATCTACCCATTGTTGCATAAGCTCATGGGCCCTGTTTATTTCCTTAAACCTATCACCATCGCCGCCTTTATCAGGATGATAAACTTTTGCCATTCCTCTGTAGGCCTTTTTAACTTCCCTGACATAATCTCCAAAAATTAATGTTTCCATGTGTAGATTAAGATGCTTAAGCCCTTTTTTTTGATCAGCGGATAGTTTTGGGATCCTATGCGCATTTGGTTTGATTGATTCAGGGCTAATACTGTGTTCAACATTTTCTTCAAGAATCGATTTAGATGCAAAACTACGAGAAATTCGCCTGCTTCTTTTTTTATACCACTCCTTGCCAGCTTCAAGTGTGAGCTCTTTAAGTGTGTGAGCAGGAGCATAACCTGGTTTTCTCCGGTAGATAAACCTTGATATTTTATTTGACCAGGTAGGCATCACATCAAGGGCAACGAAATTTTCGGTAAAAGAAAAGACTGCATATCGTGAATTAAGAGTTTGCAGTAATCCCTTAGACAGAGCAAGTGACCATAGTAGTTTCTGTCTGCATTGCCTTGAACAATACCGCCTGCCTGGTTTGATATCACTCGTTCCACATGCAAGGCATCCCTTTATGCTTTGTTCATGAAAAGAAGGTGATATTTCTTTTGTATACATCTCGTATCTCTTGATAAGGAGCACTAATGGATCTATATGTAAAATATTTAGTAAGTTTTAAATTGACCTTTATTATTATCATAAGAGTCAACTTAGTAAAAGTTAAAATTGTTACTATTGTGGCATTTTTGATATTGGTATTTAAGTTGACTTTAGCGGCTTAATTTAAGTATTGTAATAGCAGTCAATTAACATTAACCAAGGCTTTTTATGATGTCAGATCATTTTGCAAACGATATTTTCCAAATGGTATTTCATGCCGGTCCAATGGTAAAGTTTATCCTTTTACTCCTTTTCTTTTTCTCTCTCACCTCGTGGACCATAATCTTCATGAAATTAAGATTACTTAAGAAATTCAAAGATGAAAATGACAGATTTTTAGAACTTTTCTCCTCCAGCCGAGAGATAAGCAAAGTATATTTGCAGAGCAAAATATTTAATTTTAGCCCTTTAGCCAAGATATTCAGGATCGGTTATGCAGAGTTTAACCGGTCTAAGATGTTACAAGATAATCCTGATGAAGATAAAGGTTTGCAATCGCAGCAACAGATTGTAGATCATGTGCACAGGGCTGCTAAAAAGGTCTTTTTTACTCAGAGCTCTCGTTTAGAAAGAGGGCTCACCTTCCTGGCAACCACTGGAAACGCCTCCCCTTTTATCGGGCTGTTTGGAACTGTGTGGGGCATAATGACTTCATTCAGATCTATAGGCATGAAAGGTTCTGCTAGCTTAGCGGTTGTGGCCCCTGGTATAGCCGAGGCCCTCATTGCCACGGCAGCAGGATTGGCAGCGGCTATACCTGCTGTTGTGGCCTTCAATTATTTTACCAATAGGACAAGAACAGCTAAAACGGAGATGGGGAATTTTATTTCTGACTTTGTAGGTTCGTTGGATAAAGGCTTAACAAGAAGAGTTGTAACTGAAAAATCCAGAGGCGAACAGTAATGGATATGGGAGAAGGCAGGTCAGATCTAATATCAGATATCAATGTAACACCCCTGGTTGATGTTATGTTGGTGCTGCTCATTATATTTATGGTGACGGCGCCTATGATGATTCACGGGGTCAAAGTAAATCTTCCCATAACAGAAAGTAAAAACATAAAGAGCAAAGAAGATCCTTTAATAGTATCTATCACCAAAAAAAGGCTCATTTTTATTGAAAACTATAATGTTACATTGAATGATCTCAAGGGAAAGTTAAAAAAAATAGTCGCTAATAGGGCAGGAAAAGAGATTCTCTTGCAGGCTGATAAAGATGTGCCTTATGGTTTTGTAATGAAGGTCATGTCTCAGGTTAAAGAGGCTGGAATTAGTAAAGTGGGATTGATAACCAAACCTTTGCATAAATGACAGCCACGTGGTCTATGGTTAATTCAAGTTTTAAGGAAGAGAGATGGGTCAGGATGATGGCCCTATCTTTCTGTTTTCATTTAGTGATATTCTCTACGTTCCTCTTTGCTACACAAACAACAATTCGCTTTCCATCTATAGAGGAGAGGGTATATCATGTTGAGTTAGTTGAGCCTCCATTAGGGGTTGAAAGCGGTGGCAAGGGAAAAGGCTCAGCAAGCATAGCCAAGGGAAAGAAAAAACCACATATAGTAAAAACTAAGACCCGGCGGATAGCCACTAAGAAAAAAAAGACTGTGTCTGTTTTAGCAAAAAGGGTCTCCTCTAAGCCTATAGCTAGGGAAAGAAAGAAGGATTTTTCTCCTTCGGAACTTGTTGATCGGGCTATATCGAAGATAGAAAAAAAGGTAAAAGAGAAGAAGACGGATGACCTCGAAAAGGCCCTATCGCAAATCGAAGGAAAGGTAAAAAATGATAAGACAAGCCAATCCGAAAAGATCCTGGATAAACCTGAAGAAGGTATAAAAGCTTTTTCTAAAGGAGAAAAGGGTGGGATATTTGGAATGTCATCAGGTATAGGTAAAGGTATCCAGCTTTATCAGATGAAGATCGAAGATGCCATCAAAAGTAATTGGTCTTACCCTGTCGCCCTTAGTAATATAAAAAACAAGAAAGTCCCTGAAGCAATAATTATCGTTACTGTAAGAAATGATGGAAAGATTTTAAAGAGCTGGTTTAGGAAAAAATCCAACCAACCTCTTTTTGATGATTCTGTGCTGAAGGCTATTGAGAGATCAGACCCTCTCCCTGAATTTCCACCCGGTTACTTGAAGAGTTATGATGAAGTTGAAATCAATTTTAGTCTCAAAGACCTTATTCAACAATAGAACCGCTTTTCGGGTAGTTATATGGATTTTGGTTCTATGTGTATGCATTATTTTCCAAAAAAAGGAGTCAGAAGCACGGCTTTTTATAGATATCGCTTCTCCTTCAATGAGGAAGATAGCTATTGCTATACCTGATTTTAAGTACATAGGTAAAAAAAATGAACACCCAGACTTAAAAAGCAAACTTCCCGGTATTATATCCAATGATTTTGATCTCAGCGGTTATTTTAGACCACTGGATAAGGATGCCTTTATTGAAGGCCCACAGTCTGGAATTACAGGCGACACCATCCATTTTAAGGATTGGTCAGTTATTGGCGCCACACTCCTCTTAAAAGGTGGTTATACCTGTATAGGTGAACAGCTTAAGGTAGAGATACGATTATTTGATGTCTTCTCTGGCAGACAACTTTATGGGAAGAGAGTGTTGGGGTTAATTGAACAATCACGATATTTAATGCATCGCCTTGGAAACGATATTATGCTTACATTGACTGGACAATCTGGACCATTTTTAACCAAGTGGGCCTTTGTTGGAACTTCTTCTGGGCATAAAGAGATTTACATATCTGACTATGATGGACATAACGTGGAGCAAATAACACAATACAATACTATTACTATTTCACCACAATTTTCTCCTCTAGGCGACAAGATGATTTATACCTCTTTCCGTAATTCAAGAACAATGCTATTTATGCATGACATGATCAAGAAATCAGTCACAAAGATTTCAGATAGAAAGGGACTCAATATTGCCGCTGCCTGGAAACCAAACGGAAGAGAACTTGCCTTGACACTTACAGTGAGTGGAAATCCGGACATCTATTTAATTGATTTAAAAGGAAAAATCCTAAAGAGGCTGACCAAAAATTGGGGGATTGATGTCTCTCCAACTTTTTCGCCCGATGGTAAAAAAATGGCCTTTGTTTCAAATAGATCCGGCTCGCCCCAGATATATGTCCTTGATCTTCTTACTGAGAAAGTAGAAAGATTAATATTTAAAGGTAACTATAATACCTCACCAGCCTGGTCAAAGCTTGATAGGATAGCTTTTACTGGTTCCGCAGACGGTCACTTCGACATATATACTATTTCGCCAGATGGAAAGGGCCTTCATCGTGTGACTCATAATCAAGGAAACAATGAGGATCCGTGTTGGTCTCCAGACGGGCGTTATATTGCCTTTAGTTCGAAAAGAACAGATGGCAACCACCATATTTTTATTGCTAATGCCAATGGTCAAAACCAGAGACAAATAACTTTTTTTGATGGTGATCAACTATCACCTTCTTGGGTTCAACATTTTCGATGACTACTCCCTTTTTTAGAAAAGTAGTATGTGATATCTAAATGCTTGAATTTAAAAATGAGAAATGATAGGTATACATACTTATATAAAGTAAGGTACCATTGTTATATAAACTAAAAGCAAGGAGGTAAAAGACTATGAAAAGGAATCTAATAATTGCAGTACTTGTGGTTTTTGCATTCTCATCCGTTTTTTTGCTGTCCTCATGTGCTAAAAAGCAGGTGGTAACAGAAGAGAAGCAGGTAAAAGCTCCCCCTAAGGAGATAGCAAAGGTTGAGAAAGAAAAGCCTGCAGTCAAAGAGGCAAAGGAAGCGGAAGAAGTTAAGAAGGCTGAGGAGGCCAAGCTTGAGAAGCTCAAGGAATTGGAGATAACTAAGAAAAGAGAGGCCGAGGCAAAGCTGAACGAGGAAAAGGCCTGGCAGGAAAGAAGGATTGCAAAGGTTGAAGCAGAGTCGATCTATTTTGATTTTGATAAATCTTTTATTAAATTAGAATATAGAGCCGTACTTCAAGCAAAGGCAGAATTCCTAAAAGATGACCCCAATATTCATATAAGGATTGAGGGTAATTGTGATGAAAGGGGTACCAACGAATATAACCTCGCCTTGGGAGAAAGAAGAGCCAATAGCGCAGCGAAATTTTTAATATCCCTCGGGATTTCTCCTGACAGGATAGAGAGCATAAGTTATGGTGAGGAGAGACCTCTTGCGTCAGGTCAAGGCGGAGGGGCATGGACTCAGAATAGACGCGATGATTTCACCGTTATAGCCAAATAAGTTACAGAAACGCAAGAATCAAGGGGCGAGATTTTTAGACAGAGGGGGACTGTCTCCTCTGTCTAAAATAGACCCCTCTCGTTATTATGTGAAGCTTTAGATATTATGGATTTTAGTGGTTGAGTGAAGACGCAAAGCGATGGCTAACATAGGTATAAAAATATTTATTTTTCTTTCAGTTTTTATTTTTTCTCTCACTTCCTGCGCCTCTCAGAAGGATATAATTTATCTTAATAATCAGGTCAACGCACTTTATCGGCAATCAAAGAAAGATGAAAAAAGCTTTGAGAAATCCCTAAAGAAATTTGAAGAAAAAATTAAAGCTTATGAGTCTACGCAAAAAGAAAAAGTAAAAAGCTTGAATGAGAATAAAAGTCGTTTGAACAAGGATCAGGATTCTATACGATTACACCTTGCCCAAGTTGAAGCTGACCTTTTGGAAATAAAAGATAAAATTCAAGAGTTGACCGGCAAGGTAGAAGAGAATCGTCATCTATTAAAGGGAGCCATAGAGGAAGACACTACTAACGTTGATGCCATGGTATCCAAGATGAAGGAACTTTCTTCTATCCTTGATGAGCTCAAACCAAGGATTGAGAAGGTTGAGAGTTCGTTACGCTTTAAGCCTTCGGTTACTACAAAAACGACTGGACCGGAAAGGATACCTGCCCAGGAGACTCCAAAAAAAGATATCTCCGCTTCACAGGAGAAAAAGCTGACAGAATCAGAAACATATGATAGGGCATTGGGCTATTATAGGGATGATCGGCATGAAGAAGCTATGGCAGGGTTTAAAAATTTTCTCACACTGTATCCCAAATCTGATTTAGCAGATAATGCGTATTTCTGGATCGGCGAGTGTCACAGGGCCTTAACAAAGTATGAGGAGGCAATTTTGGCCTATCAAAAGGTCATTAATGGCTATCCAAAGGGTAACAAGGTTCCTTCAGCGATGTTACAACAGGCACTCACATTCGAGAAAATAAATGATACGACAACTGCCAACCTCGTATTTAAAAAACTGGTTAAGAATTTTCCAAAGACCAAAGAGGCTGAGATCGCCAGAAAAAGACTTAGAAAAAAATGAAAGGTAA
>CAZBBQ010000014.1:0-2796 GCA_964489745.1 uncultured Desulfobacteraceae bacterium | reverse complement strand
TGTATCTTTTCAGAAACGTTAGACGTTGGTGACTTTAGTCACGATACATCAGGTATGGTTTTCTTGAATCAAGGAAGCCTTCCAGTTCTTTAGAATAACCATTCAAGAGCTGCTCAATTTCTTTTCCTGCCTCTAAAGCGAGCCTTATTGAAGGATCTCCAAAAATAAGATCTATTGGGAGTTTTGTAAACTCATATTCATAAGGGGGTTGCTGCCAGGCGAATGTATCTCTGTAGGTTTCTAGAATTATTCTGAGTAAGGAAAGTGATGTCTGATAAGGTCTATAAATAGTAGGATTTACTACATGAACCATAAAGCCGCCACAAAGCTTTGACTTCCATTTGTTGAATGTAGGCCTAAAATAATATTCTTGAAGATAGCATCCTTTAATGTCTTTCGATGCCAACCCTTTTTTAATGATAGATGGATTTATAAAGGGTGCGCCAAATATCTCGAATGGGCGACATGTCCCTCTCCCTTCTGATATATTTGTGCCTTCCCAGATGATCTGCCCTGGATACACTAAAGCAGTTTCAAAAAGAGGCATATTCGGTGAGGGCATAATCCATCGTAATCCTGTATCTTTCCATAACATATGACGGTACCAGCCCTTGAGAGGGATGACAGTAATGTCACAGTCAATCTTAAAGACATCATTAAAAAAGTGTGCCAGTTCTCCTATTGTCATTCCATGGCGCATAGGAAGAGCGAATGGCCCCACAAGAGAATACAATTCAGGGAGCAAAAGATTTCCCTCTACTATCATTCCACCTAAAGGGTTAGGCCTATCTAATATAAGAACCTGTTTCCCTGTTCTGGCGATTTCTTTAAGGCAGTAGAGCATAGTGCTGATAAAAGTATATACTCTTGTTCCAACGTCCTGGAGATCTATGATAAGAAGATCTATAGTATCGAGGACATCAGACAACTTACCTGTTTTGTTTCCATAGAGACTGAATACCGGGATATGTAGCTCAGGATCAAAATAGTCTTCTGTCTCAACCATATTGTCCTGATCTTCGCCTCTAAATCCATGTTGGGGACCGAAAAGTATTTTGAGATGTCCTGAAAGGAGAGAAGAGATTACATCTTTTGCGTTTTTTAGATTATGATCCACAGAAGCCTGATTAGCTAATAGCCCTAAGGATTGACCCTTACATCTTTTCCAGTATTTTTCCTCAAATTGATCCAGACCTGTTGCAACCTTAGCCATTATCCCCCCTTGATTAATCATCACTACCAAATAGAGATTGTGTCTCCATATAAAGTTTAGTAGTATTGTGTCTTCATATACAATACTGCTCTATGCAGCCAAACTTTTGAGAAGCAAGAGTATGTAATGATGGTGTCTATTGTATAAGTGATGAGTGGTAAGTCAAGCAAAAGACATGAACAATACCAATAGCTCATATAAAGAATCGGTGTCGTGGCTCTTTGGCCTTCAGAAATATGGGATTAAATTCGGGCTTTCAAAGACATCCAATCTTTTGAATGCCTTTGGAAACCCTCACCATACTCAGAGATATATCCATATTGCCGGCACCAATGGCAAGGGATCTGTCGGGGCTATGCTGGAGGCAATATTACTTCAAGCAGGCCTCAAGGTCGGTTTCTACACCTCACCACATTTAGTCAGCTTTACTGAACGGTTTCGAATCAACAAGAAGCCTATTCCAAAGGATACCACAGCCTCTCTTATCAGGGAAGTAAAAGGGGTCATACACCACAAAGAGCCCCCCACCTTTTTTGAGTTCACCACTGCTATGGCACTCCTCTATTTTTTTCGTGAAGCAGTTGATATCGCCATTATGGAGACGGGAATGGGAGGACGTCTCGATGCCACCAATATTATTGACCCAATGGTGTCGATTATTACAAATATTGGCTTGGAGCATCAGTCTTTCTTAGGCAATACCCTCACTGCCATTGCACGAGAGAAAGGGGGTATCATTAAAAAAGAGGTCGACCTGGTCACCGCGGTCAAGCAACCTTCTGTAGTCACACTCCTTGAATCCATGTGCAAAAAACTTGATGCCCCTTTCTGGCGGGTAGGGAAACATGCCCGGTATCGAAGGTTACCATCAGGCCTTTTAGGCTATTATGGCCTCCACACGAGATTCACCAATCTTACACTTGGTCTTAAGGGAAGATTCCAGCATAGAAATGCCGCTGTAGCCCTGTTGGCTGTGGAGATACTCAAGAAAAAAGGCATTCCTATATCAAACGAGGCCGTTCAAAAAGGCCTTGCTAATCCCCTGTGGCCTGGCAGGGTAGAGGAGGTTGCGTCACATCCCACCATTATTCTTGATGGTGCGCACAATCCATCAGCCATGCGATCACTTGCACAGGCAATCAGTCACGATTTTGATTTCAAAAGACTGATCCTGGTTGTGGGTATTATGGAAGATAAGGATATTAAACATATCCTTGCTGAGATTGTACCCCTGGCACACACAGTAATGTATACTCGACCAGACTATTATAGGGCAGCCAATCCACGCCGATTAATGGATGTGGCGAAAGGATTGGGAAACAATGGAGAGGTCCATGTTCCTCTTTCAAACGCTATTGAGCGGGCCAGGGAGGTGGCTGATACAAAGGACCTGATAGTGATTACCGGGTCTCTTTATACCGTTGGTGAGGCAAAATCATATTTTGATCCTGTGCACTTTCCGCGTGAGGATGTTTGAATTTCTAAAACTAAACTAAAAAATCCCTTAAAAATCATCTGTTATGCGAGCATAAAGCTTTTGTGCAAGCCTTTTTGAAAGAGCTGAAATGGCATCCCTCCTTTTT
>CAZBBQ010000013.1:0-14519 GCA_964489745.1 uncultured Desulfobacteraceae bacterium | reverse complement strand
TCTTTAATCGCCGCTAATAACTCGGCCTTTTTCATTGCATTAATACCCACCAAATCGGTATTTTCAGCGGCTATTTCCTTTAGCTCCTTAACGGTCATTCGATCTAAATCCTTTTCCTTGCTTTCCTTTTTTTTATCTTCATCCATAATTATCTCCTTACATTACTCCTTCTTAAAAAATGGTTTAAATAGATCAATTGGAATTGGAAACAGTGTAGTTGAGTTGTTCTCAGCTGAAACCTCCCTTAGTGTCTGAAGATATCGTAACTGTAGAGCAACCGGAAAATCCTGAATGATCTTAGCAGCCTCTGCCAATTTTGTAGCAGCCTGCTGTTCACCTGCGGCATTAATAACCTTTGCCCTTCTCTCTCTTTCAGCCTCTGCCTGCTTGGCCATAGCCCTCTGCATCTCTTGTGGAAGATCAATATGTTTTACCTCTACATTGGAGATCTTGATCCCCCAGGGATCGGTATGCTTATCAAGTATTTCCTGCAAGGTGGCATTTATCTTGTCTCGCTCTGATAAAAGCTCATCTAACTCCACCTGTCCGCACACACTTCTTAGGGTTGTCTGGGCAAGTTGTGAGGTAGCAAATAGGTAATTCTCTACCACAATAACAGCATTGCTTGGATCCATGACCCTAAAATAGATAACCGCATTCACCTTAATGGAGACATTATCCTTTGTGATGACATCCTGGGGAGGAACATCCATGGCCACAAGGCGAAGACTAATCCTAATCAACTTATCAATAACCGGGATAATGATAACAAGCCCTGGGCCTTTTGGTTTTTTTAATACTCTCCCTAACCTAAAAACGACTCCCCGCTCATACTCTCTCAAGACTTTGATGGCCGTGCTTAAAAAAAGGATAATCAATATTATTGCAAGAATGTAAAACATGATAACCTCCTCGTTTAATTAATTACTGACAATTGACGATTGGCATTTAACAACCTCTACTCTTGAGAATCTTCAAGTACTACCTTTTCGACTATCAACTCAAGACCCTTTGATCCTATAATCCGTACTTTCTCTTCTTGTTCAACAACCTCTGTGCATGCAGCCTTCCAGTATTCCCCGTGAGCAAAGATTAACCCAACAGGGTCAATTTTTTTCTCTACCACACCCGTCTCGCCAATCAATCCTTCCATCCCACTTGTTGGTTTTCCCCTATATGCCCTAAATGCCAAAAAGGCAATTGCAATAAAAAAACCACCTACCAGAACAATAGTGGGCATCATAAGGTTTAAGGATACCCTAATATTTTCAAAAAGCATTATCGAGCCAAGGATCAGTGAAATGAGACCGGCAACAGATAAGAGGCCATAGCTTGAAACCTTTATTTCTGCTATAAAAAATATAATAGCCAGGGCGATAAGGAGAAGCCCTGCATAATTTACTGGCAATGTCTGAAAGGCAAAGAAGGCCAATATGAGCGAAATAGCACCTATAACGCCCGGAAGTATTGCACCGGGATGTGACAGCTCAAAATAAAGGCCTGCCATTCCAATCATCATAAGGATATAGGCTATATTTGGATTGCTGATAGTATTGAGCACCCTATCTCTCCATCCCGGAGTAACATAGACCAATTTCATCCCCTTGGTATCTAATGTTACTTTGCCTTTACTCAGTGCTATCTCTCTGCCATCTAACAGGGCTAAAAGATCATCTATATCCCTCGCTATCAGATCAACTACCTTTTTTTTGACTGCGACATCTGCTGTTATGCTCACGCTTTCCCGGATAGCCTTCTCAACCCATTCCTGATTCCTTCCTCTATCTTTCGCAATGCTTCTGACATATGCAACCATATCATTGACCACCTTTTCAGACATGGTCTTATTAATCTCTTTACCACCGGCACTGACAGGATGAGCCGCACCTATGTTTGTTTGAGGGGCCATAGCTGCAATATGGGCTGCTATTGTAATCATAACCCCTGCTGATGCTGCTCGTGCGCCCCGTGGTGCCACATACACTACAACCGGGACAGAAGAATTCAATATAGCCTTCACAATGCTTCTCATAGAGGTACCAAGGCCACCTGGAGTATCCAGCCTAATGATGACTAACTTGTGTTTACTAACTTCAGCACGCTTCAGGCCCTTGATTACAAATTGTGCTGTGCCAGGATTAATAGTGCCCTCAAGTTCAATCACCATAGCACTATTTTTCTCGGCATAAACAGCGTGGGTAAAGAGTGCTATCGTGAAGACAACAACAATGATGATAAAAAAAGATTTTTTCATTTTTTCTTTACTCTCTTAACTCCCTCGGGTCTGTTAGTCCTAATTTTTTCATGATTTGTTGCATATCCTCCCACACAGCCTTTTTAGCTGGAGGATACCGTAACAGGTAAGCTGGATGATAGGTAGGCATTAAAGGAATACCACGAAATGACTGCCACTGACCTCTCTCCCGTGTTATCTTAAAATCTTCACGTACCAGGCTCTGAGCAGATATTCTGCCAATAGCACAGATGATCTCTGGTTGAATGAAAGAAAGCTGGGCCTTCAAAAAGGGGAGACACATTTCTATCTCGTCTCGCTCTGGATCCCTATTACGTGGAGGATGGCATTTAATAATATTACAGATATAGACCTCATCTCGTGTCAAACCCATAGCCTTTATAATATCGGTAAGGAGCTTCCCTGCCTTGCCTACAAAGGGTTTTCCTGTTAAGTCTTCGTCCATTCCAGGGGCCTCACCAACAAAGACAAGTCTGGCATGTGGGTGTCCCTCACCAAAGACGATGTTTTTTCTTTCTTTACTCAGTTTGCACTTATTACAATTATTAATAAAATCTTCTAATTCCTCAAGGCTATTACAGTCAAAATTCTCTTTTAAGGGTTCTCTATCTAATTGAAGGCCTTCTCTAAGATATTGGAGGCTATGGGAAGATAAAGTTGGGGCATCAAGTCCAATCTCCTGACTGTAGAGTAATTGCTTTTTTACCTGACCGAGCAAATTTATTAACTCTTCTTTTGTGTCCATTCCGATCGTAGGTACTTTATCCTGTCAAGTATCTTATCTGCCACCTCATCCTTTGACATGAGGGGGACCACTTCCTCATTTCCCTTGTTATCAATCATTCTGACCTCATTTGTCTCAGCCGCAAAGCCCCTATCATCTTTTGAGACATCGTTAAGAACAATTAAATCAAGGTTTTTCTTTTGTATCTTTTTCAGCGCGTTTGCTACATGATCAGTAGTCTCTGCTGCAAAACCAACCAATATCCTATCTCCCTTGTCCGTACCGAGCTCTGCCAAAATATCCGGTGTGGGTATCATCTCTACTATTGATTTTCCTGCTTTCTTCTTCTGCTTTTCGTTTGCCCTGTTCAGAGGTTTGTAATCACATACCGCCGCAGCTTTGATAATCACATCCTTGTCCTTACAGTGATCCATGACCGCCTCTCTCATCTCTTCGGCTGTCTCAACATTAAGCATAGATATCCCTTTTGGTGGATCAAGATGCGTTGGTCCAGTTACGAGTGTAACATCTGCTCCTCTCCTTCGTGCAGCCTTTGCTATAGCGTAGCCCATCTTGCCTGTAGATTTATTGCTTATCATCCGTACTGGATCAATATATTCAATCGTTGGGCCTGCAGTAATAAGTGTTTTTATCCCCTGAAAATCTTTATTGGCAAGCAAACATTGTATCTCTTCCATGATAGTTAATGGCTCAGGAAACCTGCCCAATCCAATAGCACCGGTGGCTAATATGCCCTTTTCTGGTTCCATTATTTTATACCCTCTCTTTTTCAAGCTCAGGATATTGGACTGGACTATGCTATTTGCAAACATTTCTTTATTCATAGCCGGACAGATAAGGATCGGAGTAGTGGCAGCCAGCATGAGGGTGGAAAGAAAATCATCTCCGATTCCATGAGCAATCTTTCCTATAAAATTTGCCGTGGCTGGTGCAATTACGATACAATCGCTTTCCTGACCTAATGATACATGATCAATTGATGTTCCAGGCTGTGAAAACATATCCTCTATCACCCTATTTCCAGAGAGTGTTTCAAATGTGAGCGGATTTACAAACCATGTGGCATTTTCCGTCATTGCCACATGGACTATTGCACCAGACTTCTTTAAATGCCTTACCAACTCAGCAGATTTATACACTGCTATACTTCCCGTTATACCAAGGACTATTTTTTTGCCATTTATATTGGCCATGGAATAAATTTGCTCCTGCTCATAATAAACTGATTTTACATCAACATTCTGACATTCACATAGGCCCTAGTTCTATTTAACGGGAAAATATATTTTTTGGCAACAAAAAACTAAAAATGTATTTTTCTTCTTAGATAATTTTAAGAGATTAGCCGCATTTTCAGGTGGTGCAGGAAGAGCATTATTGTAATTATCGCAGGCAGGATATAATGGTTAGATTATCTGTTTAAGATAAGGAAGAGATCATCTTTTTTAATGCCATAAAATTTTATTTTTTTTAGCCTTGATCTATGGCCGGATATAATCTCTACTTTTTCTTTCGCAACCTTTATGGACTTGGATAGCAATCGTATCAAATCCCTATTTGCCAATCCATCAACAGGTGCTGATTTCACCTTCACCTTTAAGATATCCCCTTCAAAACCAAGTATCTGATTTCTCGAGGAACGGGGCACCAGCTTAACAGATACAATAGGATCATCCATTATCTCGCACCAAGCTGAACTGCAAACTGGAGTAAGCTGTTAACGACAAAGGTTTGAATAAAGATAATTGCCAAAATGACAAGGATGGGTGAAAAATCAAAACCAGCAAAACTTATCGGCAACCTCCTTCTAATAGTATAGAGAACAGGTTCAGTTGCCGTATATAAGAATCTCACAATAGTATTGTACGGATCAGGGTTTACCCAGGAAATTACAGCTCTGCCAATGATAATCCACATATAGATAGTTAAGCCTATGTTCAGTATCTTTGCGACGGCTATGAGAAAATTAGCGACAATAAACATGTTTTGTCTCCGAATACATGAACCCTACTTCGTAACGTATTGGGTTCTCAGCAATATCTGTTTTTTTCAATGAAATACACGCCAGTTGTAAAAAAAGGCATCAAAAAATCATGGTATAGGGTGAGGGTGCTAGAGCAGGTCATAAGCCGGGTTCTGTTTCCCGTATTAGTTGCCCTTTACGGGACAATGGCCATTCATCTATTCCCACTATTGCTAATGGGATAAAGCAACCTACCCAGGAACTCGGACGGGTAGCCCTCAAACGTCCCTCTATTTGGTCTTGCTCCGGGTGGGGTTTACCAAGCCTCTGATGTCACCACCAGAGCGGTGAGCTCTTACCTCACCTTTTCACCCTTACCTGGCACTTTATCAGCATGTGATTCAAACCACATGCTGAGTGTCAGGCGGTATATTTTCTGTGGCACTTTCCTTCCCGTCACCGGGACTCCGTGTTACGGAGCACCCTACCCTGCGGAGCCCGGACTTTCCTCCCTTCGTTAGGGTCAGGTTTTTGCCTAACCCTCTCGAACAGCGACCATTTGTTCTACTCTAACACCACTGCCCTTTTTATTTTCGATTGCCAATTGATTAAAAATATAAAATCCTTAAATTTCTCTCTCGTCTTCCCAATAAATAATCCTATTGCAATTCGGGCAACTTTTCATAGAGCCTCCCTTAATTAATTCGTTGTATTGCTGGGGTGGAATCCCTAAGTTACACCCTTGACAAATGGTGTTTACTACCTGAGTTACTACCCTGCCTCTCAAATTATTCCTTAAGCTATTATACCTTTCCAATAAATTCTTATCAACATTTTGGGATAATTGAATCATTTTCCCATCAAGAGATTGCACCTCTTTGTCAAGATCTCTCAATCTCTGCGAAAATTCATCTTGTTTTTTTTTGTATTCTTGTTGAGATTCCCTTAAGGTACCATCATTACTAGCGCACTCCGCCTCCTGAATCTCAATATCCTCCATACATTTTATCACTACCTCTTCTTTTTCGAAAATAAGTTCTTTTTGCTCTTCAATCTCTTTCAAGACTGCTTGATATTCCTTGTTTGACTTGACATCATTAAGCCTTGACTTGCTTTTTTGAAATTTACTCTCTACCTCTTCCAGTTCCCTCTCAACTGCCCTCCTCACTTTTTTCAGCTCCTCAATTGCAGATAAATCTTGCTCCATGACATTGCTTAAAAGATCAAGATTCTCTTTTAATTTATCTATCTCTTTTGGGGATTCGTCTTTCTCCCTTTTTATCTCGTCAAATCTAATATCAATTGACTGTATCATCAAGAGTGCCTCAAGTTCTTTATCCAATTTCACACCTTTGTTAGTATGTATACAAAAAAATGAGAGGGTGTCCTATTTTTAAAAGGCACCCTCGTTTCCTTACGATAAACGTATTATAAGACACCCAGTAATACTCCAAGCATCTTTTACTATAATGGGCCCACCTGGTCTCGAACCAGGGACCTACCGGTTATGAGCCGGTGGCTCTGCCAGCTGAGCTATGGGCCCTTTTTATAGAGCTATGGTAACTGAATTAAAATTTATATGTCAAGGAAAATAAAAAGCCTTCAAGGGTTTCATTAAAATTCAGTAAAGCTCTCTAATACTTTCCTCCTCCGTGGGTGTCTTAGTTTCCTTAATGCCTTGGCCTCTATCTGCCGTATCCGTTCTCGTGTAACATTAAACTCTTTGCCTACCTCCTCAAGGGTATGATCAGCCTTTTCACCTACACCGAATCTTTTTCTTAATACCTTCTCTTCTCTGGGAGTCAGTGTAGTCATAATCTTCCTCGTCTGCTCACTTAAGTCAAATTTTGTAACTGCCTCAACTGGAGACATTATCTTCTTATCTTCTATAAAATCTCCTAAATGGCTATCCTCTTCTTCACCTATGGGTGTTTCTAAAGAAATGGGCTCTTTGGCTATCTTTAAAACCTTCCGGACCTTTTCCAGGGGGAATCCCATCCTCTCTGCAATCTCCTCAGGGTTTGGCTCCCTGCCTTGCTCCTGAACGAGGCTTCTGGAAATCTTAATAAGCTTGTTAATCGTCTCAATCATATGGACTGGTATCCTTATCGTCCTTGCCTGGTCAGCAATAGCCCTTGTTATAGCCTGTCGTATCCACCAGGTAGCATACGTGCTGAATTTATATCCCCTTTGATATTCAAACTTATCTACCGCTTTCATCAAGCCTATATTCCCTTCTTGGATAAGATCAAGAAATTGAAGACCTCTATTAGTATATTTTTTTGCAATACTTACTACTAATCTAAGATTCGCTTTTATAAGTTCATTCTTAGCTGCCTCTGACTTTCTTAAATCATCACCTATCTCCTTAGATATTCTTTGCATTTCTTTGAGGGACATAGTCGTCTTGTTCTCTATTGCATCAATAGAATTCCTGGTTTCTTTTATTTTTTCTATAAGAAACACAAGCTCTTCTTTTGGTAAATTCAAGGCTTTAACCTTCTTCCCTCCCTCTTCATTTTCTGAAAATTCCTCCAGACATTTCTTTAAATAAGAAAATGATTTTCCACCTACTTTTAGAAAACAATCGGTGAGCGTTTTTTCTAATTCTTCTAAATGGTTAAGGATCTCCTTATATATCTGCACCATCTTATGGATATGGCTTTTTTCAAGCTTAAATGACTTCATCCTATCGAATATCGCCCGTTGCGTTTTATTCACAGTGGTTTTCAATCTTTTTCTTTGAGCTGTATCACAGTAATCTTTTAGCTTACTCCACGCAGTTAAAGTTTCTTCATCCAAGGCATTCACCTTGTTGATAAGATTAACTAAGAAATCCCTCCTCTGACCGATTTGATGCAAATTATATTCATCCTCTATATCATTAACAATGTCCCTCACTTTTATTACTCCGGCCTCTAAATCCCCGCCTAACTCTGTGAGATATTCTATACAAACCCTACATCTAATCAGGTCAAACAGCACTTGATTCTCCCCTGTTTCTATCCTCTTTGCTATCTCTACCTCCCCTTCTCTGCTCAGCAATGAGATAAGACCCATCTCCCGTAAATACATCTTGACAGGATCATAGGTTTTTGCAGTAAAATCCTCCTCAACCTCTCTTAAAGCATGCTTCTCTTTTTTGTCTTCTTCATCCGTCTCCTCTATCTTTTTAACCTTTTCAATCTGTCCACCGACAGTTTCATTTACTACCTTAATATTCAAATCCTCAAACATCTGTAATAGATCATCAATCTCTTCTGATGATATTACGTCATCAGATAGATCCTCATTCAGTTCTTTATAGGTAATGTAACCCTTATCCTTGCCGATGTTGATCAATCTTCTTAAATTGATATCATCACCATTTTTTGCCATATAAAACCTCCTGATACTGTTCGCTGAAAAAAATTGTCAGCATGTGACTCTGACACTGCCTCTCGGCCATGAGACATGTCGACGAGCTCATATCGAGTCGCTCAAGGCCGAATGGCTTCTCAGAGTTATTCATATAAGAAACTCATATCTAGTTACTTTGGAATTTTTCATCCTGTTTTGGTTTTGTCACGCCTTTGTTACCTGAGTCAAGATCTTGTTTTTCTCTGATCAGACGGTTTACCTTTTCCATATCGCCTTCAGCTGATGCCTTTCTGATAGATTGAGAGACTCTGACTTTCGCTATCTTTTTTTCAAATTCACCTACTGCCTGGTTAACAGATCCATCAGTAAAAAAAGGTTGAGACATTAAACTTACTCTCAGCTGTTTTTTTGCTACAGGGCTATCAAGAAATTCCTCAATCCTATCCAAATTTACTTCAGAGGGACATTTTTCCATTATCACCTTGATAATTGCAATGATCTCTGGATCAGACACAATCAATTCCCATTCCTGATCCCTAAAGGTATCAATCTTTTCTGGGTAATGGAGTAAAAGGTTGAAAAATTGTAAATCAGAGCCATATTTTCTTGGATCTTGAGTCTCGGAAAATCTGCTTTTAAGCTGAGAGGTGTCTCTCTCATTTTTTCCCGTACCTTCTCGATGTTTTAATTCCTTCCAGACAATAGCCTCATTTATGCCAGTCTTTTCTGCAAACCGATGTACATATAAAAATCTGGCAGCTCCCTGCCCTAAATCCATAAATACAGGTAAAATATCACGCAATGCCTTAATTTGTTCGTCAACCCCGTGACCCATATTTGCCAATGTCTGGTCCAGATAAAAATCAAAAATAGGTGCTGCTCTCTTTAAAAGTTTTTTAAAGGCGTCCGAACCGTGTTTATTTACAAAGCTATCCGGATCTTCACCTTGAGGAAGAACAACAACCTTTGCAGAAATTCCTTCATTTAAAAATAAGGGGAAACTTTTTAAGGCAGCCCCTCTTCCCGCATCATCAGGGTCAAACAAAACAACAACATTTTTTGTATATCCTTTTAATCTTCGTATCTGATCGCTTGTAAGGGCAGTTCCCAATGAAGCAACTACATTTGAAATGCCATGCTGTCTAAGAGCCAGCATATCCATATACCCTTCTACAATTATTGCCAGATCCCTTTTCCTAATATCTTCAAATGCAGAATCAAGACCATAGAGAGAATATCCTTTATGGTATATCGGTGTCTCAGGTGTATTAATATACTTAGGCATGGAATCATCTAAAATCCTGCCGCCAAAACCGATACAATGATGATTAAGATCAAAGATAGAAAATATTATCCTGCCCCTGAAACGATCATAATATTCTTTGTTCTTTTTAGGTACAAGAAGACCGGCTTCTGCTGCTCTATCCAGCGAACAATTTTTCGATTTTAGGTAATTGAGCAATCCGTCCCATTTGTTTACTGCATATCCAAGTTGAAATTGTGTAATCATTTCTTTCGATATATAACGCCTCGAAAAATAATCCCTGCCTGGTTTTCCGTCAGCAGACTTTACAAGAATAGTATGAAAATACCTTCCTGCCAAGTCATTTATTGTAAATAATTGTTCCTTTAATTCCGCCTTTTTTCTATCAGCGTATACATCCCGTTTTTGAGGCAAGGGAATATTATAACGCTCTGCCAGTGTTTTTAAAGACTGGGGAAAATCACTGTTGTGATACTCCATCCAAAAGGTAAAAACATCACCACCTCTACCACACCCAAAACAATGATATATCTGTTTGCTCTGGTTAACAGTAAAAGAAGGTGATCTTTCAGAATGAAATGGGCAAAGGCCAATATAGTTTTGCCCTCTCTTTTTCAACTCAACGTATTGCCCGATCACCTCAACAATATCCGCTGCCTTCTTTACCTCTTCTTTTGCCTCTGACGAGTCCATACGTTAAGTGCCTAAAGTTTGAATGTTTAACCTTTATTATTAAGGCTAAATAAACCCTTGAGCTTTATTTCAATCTATCAATTCCTTTTTTCACCGTTTTCCGAGGGCCTTGTGTTTAATATAAATTATCTGCAATCCTATCCATGACTTTATAGCTCCCTTTCGTTCGCTTACAGTTCAACCACCGTTATGCTATCATTTCCCCCGTCTCTCCCTTCAGGGATAAAATCTTTCACATAACAATTTTCCTTTAAATGTTCTCTGATGGCCTTCTTTAAAGCCCCTGAACCCATGCCATGGATAATTGTTACGTTAGCATGCCCATGAACCAGTGCCTGATCTATGATTTTGTCCACAAGGGGAAGGGCGTCAGCAATAGTATAGCCAATAAGGTTCAGTTCTTGTTTCGTCATAATTGGACTGGACACAGACCATTGTTTTTCACGTATTGTATCTTTTTTCTTTTGAGGAGATATACCTGATTCTGGAATTAACTCCGATGAATCAACCGTGAGCTTTAGATTGCCTATCATAATCTGGGTTCTTGAGGAGCCTTCATCAATACCAACAACCCAACCTCTCTTTCCAGATTTCTTATGAAAAACTCTCTGGCCAATAGTGATGGAAATGGGGTTCGTTGCTTTATCTTGGTATGGTAATTCAGATAGTATATTTATCAGATCATGTTTTGCATGTGTGTATTTTTGGTTTGCCTCAAACTGACCTTCTGCTCCTTTTTTCTTTAGGTGTTCTAAAGCCTCACCGAAATTTCTTTTTGCCTCTGCTAATAGGCTCTCTGCCTTATGCTTCTTTTCAACGAGCATCTCATGTAACTGCACACCTAATTTATCTCTTTCTTTCTCTAACTGATTCTTTAATAATTCATATTCTTTTCTTGCCAGTGCAAGGCCCTCTTTCTCTGATTTCACTTGTTCCATCATCTTAACAAGATCTTCCATTACTGAATCAGGCCTTCCTTTTTCTTTGCCCAGATACATGGCAGCCTTATCAATTATTTCGCTCTGTATCCCTAAATCTTGTGCTATCTCGATGGCATGACTTACACCTGGCATACCGGTGTGTAACCGAAAGGTAGGCTGCCCCTTTTCGTAATCAAACTCCACAGATGCATTTTGGGCTTTTTTGTTAATCAGGCCATATCGTTTTAATCTTTGATAGTGGGTAGAAATTGCACTCAAAGAGCCTTTGTGCGAAAAATAATCCAGAATGGCCATAGCAAGTGATGCACCTTCATCCGGATCTGTACCTGTTCCCAACTCATCCAAAATTACCAGAGAATTTTCGCCCGCCTTATCTATAATCCCTTTTAAATGCTCCAAGCGGGCAGAAAATGTGCTTAATCCTGCTGATATATCCTGATCATCTCCAATCTCAGCCAGTATGTTATTAAACACACTCACAGCACTACCCTCCTTAGCTGGAATATGCATCCCTGACTGAGTCATAAGGGTGAGAAGACCAATCGTCTTTAATGCTACCGTCTTGCCACCCCTGTTAGGCCCAGAGATGATAAGAATATTTTTCTGGGAATCTATCTTGATATTAACAGGTACTACAGGTTCTAAACTTCCTTCTTTATTTCCTTTGCTGGATTCAAGATAAAGAGAAAGGAGTATAGGATTTAAGGCATCTGAAAAATAGATACTCTTATCTTTGCTAAGGATAGGGCATATTCCTTTTATAGCCTTACTAAATTCTGCCCTGGCAAAAAGCCCATCAACCCTTCCCATAATCTCCAGACAACTCACAAGTTCAGTTGACAAATCAGATACAAAACCTGTAAGCCTTTTTAGAACCTTTTTTTCCTCCTCCTTTTCCCTATCTGTTAATTCAACTAAATAGTTATTTTCCTCCACTACTGCCAGTGGCTCTATAAAGCATGTAGAGTGGGTGTTGGAATAACCGTGGACAATTCCCTTAATAACAGCTTTCTTATCGGTTCTAATAGAAATAACATAGCGATCATCTCTCACAGAAATAATGTTATTATCACTGGAGGCAAGGCTGTTTAAAATATCATTAAGCCTTTTTTCTATTACCCTTCTTTGGGTTACCCTCTGAGATCTTAGAGAAGAAAGTAATGGGCTTGCACGATCTGATATTCCTCCATCTTCAGTTATTGACTTACCAATTTCCTTTGCGAGGATAGCACATGTTGGAATACCCTTAACCACGTCCCACAGGGAAGGATATAACGACCTTGCCGCATGTATCCAATCTTTTACCTGACGAGATATCTTTATAAGATTATGAATAGATAAAAAATCTTTTCCTTCAAGATAAATTCCCTTTCTCAAAGCCTTTCGTAACATTGGTCTGAGGTCAAACAGGCTCGATAAAGGAATAAAGCCTTTGGTACATACAAGCTCTTTCATCTCTGAGGCAAGCCTCTGCTCAGCCTCGATAGATTCCAGTTCTTGTAATGGCGTAAGTGACAGACAGTCTGAACGGCCTAATGGAGAAGCAGCGTACTGCGATACGATAGTGAGCAACCGGTAATATTCGAGTACCCTAAGTGAGTTTTCTGTCATGGGGGTTTTATAAGTTTTTGACTTATTTAAAGGGCTAAATTTTATTTCTCTAACTTAATAATTCTCGAGCTATCCTGTTAACTTCACGGCCATCAGCCCTGCCAGCCAGTTTTGCCATAGCTGATTTCATGACGCCTCCTAAATCTTTTGGGCCACTGGCCGAAATTTCCTCAATTACCTGCGTTACTATCTCTTTAATATCTTCAGTTGATAACTGGGGTGGCAAATAATTGGATAATATTTTTATCTCCTTCTCCTCTTTTTCTACGAGATCTTGGCGGGAACCCTGGGCAAATTTCTCTATTGCCTCCTTGCCTTTTTTTATCTCTGATGATATTACCCCCATAACCTGTTCATCAGTGAGTTCCTGACGTAATGCAACCTGCTTATTTTTGATCGCAGACTTTAGCCCCCTTAATACAGAAAGTTTTTGTTTATCCTGCACTTTAAGCGCATTTTTTAAATCGATAATAATAGCATCGTATAAGCTCATTCTGATATTCCCATTACATTTAAATTTTAAAAGTAAGTATATATATAAAAATGTCAATAACAATAATACAAATTCTTTAATGCCTTCCTTTATCAATTATATCAATAGCTTCTTCTAATTTAATCGATCCATCATAAAGGGCCCTTCCTGTTATTATTCCACTTACTCCATCCTTTTGTAATGTCAATAAATCCTCTATATCTTTCATTGATGATACGCCACCTGCTGCTATAACGCCTACATTTATATTTTTTGCAAATTCTCTTACGCCATCTATATTCGGGCCGCTTCTCATTCCATCCCTTTGTATATCCGTATAAACAAAGGCTGCGATTCCCATGTCCTCAAACCTCTTTGCTAGATCAATTGCAGTAATACTGGTAGGTTCTGTCCAACCTTCAACAGATACATAATTATCCTTTGCATCAATAGATACAATAATTTTACCCGGATACCTCTTACATGCTACCTCTACTAAGTGTGAATTTTTATAGGCAATTGTGCCAATAATAATTTGATCAATACCCAGATCAATATACTCCTTTATGGTATCTAAATCTCGAATTCCACCACCTAATTCCACCGGCACTGAGACTGTATCGAGTATTTTTTTTATATCTTTTTTGTTGAAAGGTTTCCCATACACAGCACCATCCAAATCAACAATATGTAATCTCTTTGCCCCTTTCCGTTCCCATTGAAGGGCAATCTCTTCCGGATGATCAGAAAATATGGTCTCCTTATTCATCAAACCCTGCTCTAATCGTACGCATTTACCACCCTTAATATCTACTGCTGGAATAATGATCAACTGTGATTACCTCCTAACCCATATCCATAGTAAAAGAATCTTATTCTGCGACCTCTATGTCTAAAGCAAAGTGTGTGATGAAATAATAATAGCAATCTTCCCTACTCCCTAATTATTCCCCATAAAATAGTCAACCCTAAAAGGCCACCTATCACATTTAGTAAAATATCATACCAGGTAAAATACCGTAAGGGTAATAATCCCTGGTATATTTCATCTACAGCACCAAGAGCACCAGTAATCGCTGCTGATCTAAAGTAAACCCTGTTAGAGATTTTGGGGAGGGTCTTAAACCTATTCCAAAACCATGATTGTCTTTTATACCATCTCTGATCTAAAGAACTGATCCTTCTGACAGGGTAAATATTGGTATTATTTATTTTT
>CAZBBQ010000012.1:0-14650 GCA_964489745.1 uncultured Desulfobacteraceae bacterium | reverse complement strand
TTAATCTCTGGTATGACATTGAGCAGGAAGACATGAGAATGGGTGAAAAAAGAGTCGCCATGGCCCATGAAGCAGGTGCGAATGTTATTGTTACAGCCTGCCCCTTTTGTCTTCTCAATTTTGATGATGCTATCAAGACAAGCGGACTTGAAGGTGAGATGAAGGTGGTTGATTTGATGGAGCTTCTGATTTCAACGCTTTAGAACTACTGCCTGAGCAATGCATAATAGATAGTAACTTATTTTATAACAACTAATTAGGAGGTGTAAGGTATGGATATTGTTGTGTGCGTGAAAAGGGTGCCTCTTACTGAAGAGGTAGATTTAGTAATTGATGAGCAGAAAAAAGGGATTAAAAAAGATCAGCTTGCATTTGTTCTCAATGATTGGGATAACTACGCAATTGAAGAGGCTATCATCCTGAAAGAAAAGTACGGCGGAGAAGTCGTAGCCGTTACCGTAGGCAGTGAGGACGATGAGGAGGTCTTACGAAGATCTTTGGCTATGGGTGCTGACAGGGCTATCAGGGTTGAAGCAGATGATATAAGCCGGTTTGATAGCCTTGGAATCTCAAAGATTCTCGCCCGTGTTGTAAAGGATTTACCACATGATCTCGTATTTACTGGAGTGCTTGCCGATGACGATAACGGTGGAATGGTTGGCATGATGATGGCAGAAGAGTTACACCTCAATCATGCATGTATGGTTACCGCAATTGAAATAGAGGATGGAAAGGCCCGGACTACATCAGAGCTTGAAGGTGGCCTTGGTGAGGCCTCCATCGTCGAACTCCCCGCCTTGCTAACTATTCAGACAGGTATCAACGAACCGAGATATGTCTCTATTCTAGGCATTAGAAAGGCCGCCAAAAAAGAGTTAAAAATCATAAGCCTTGCTGATTTAGGCTTATCTGATGAAGAACTCTCGCCTAAAACCATTGTTGAAGAAGTATACCTGCCACCAGAAACTGAAGGAGCTCAGATGTTAACCGGAGACCCAGATACAATCGCTTCTGATTTTATCGAAATCCTAACAAAGAAAGGAGTGATGGAATAATGAGCGAACTATTCGTTATTGTCGAACATAGACTTGGTGAAACAAGGGATATAACCTATGAGATGCTATGGAAGGCTGGTGAGCTCGCCCAAAAGCTATCACATACCGTTACCGCCATCATTCTTGGCCATGACGTGAAATCCCTTGCTGAAACTATCTCTGACAGGGCTGATAAAATAATTATATTTGATGATGAGAGACTTAAAAATTTTAATGCAGATACCCATAAAGAGATCATATATACATTGATTGAGGAATCAAAACCAGCGTTTACCCTTATTGGTAACACATCATGGGGAATGGAACTTGCTCCCTGTCTCTCTGTTAAAACTGGCCTCCCCTTAGCTACTGACTGCATAGATATTATACCGAAAGACGATACAATTATTGCCCAAAGGCAAATGTTTAATGGAAAAATCTTTGCCAATGTTTCCTTTACTGAACCGAAAGGATGCCTTATTACCATACGAGCGGGTGTATTTCCCAAAGATAAAATCGGCGACAGGAAAGCTGAAATAATGCAACAAGACTTTCCTCTCGCAGACATGCCGGTAAAAAAGAGTTTTGTAGAATTTGTTGAAATGGCAGCCGGCGATGTGGATATAACCCAGGCAGAACTCCTTGTTTCGGTTGGAAGGGGCATCGGAGAAGAAGAAAATATCTCTCTTATCAAAGAACTTGCTGAAGCTCTCGGTGGAGTTGTTTCATGTTCCAGGCCTATTGTTGATAAAAATTGGTTGCCCAAATATTTACAGGTCGGCACCTCCGGCAAATCAGTCACTCCCAAGGTCTATATAGCAGTTGGAATAAGTGGGGCCTTCCAGCACCTGGCTGGCATTAGTGGGGCAGGTACTGTCATTGCTATCAATAAAGATCCAAAGGCCCCTATTTTCAGGACGGCCGATTATGGTATTGTTGATGACCTATTTAAAATTGTTCCTGCTCTAAAAGATAAGGTAGTGGAAATAAAAAAAGGGTAACAACAATGGATTTTGAGCTCAGTAGAGAACAAAAGGATATAGTAAAGGCAGCCAAGGAGTTTGCTGAAGGGGAATTTCCTGACAGGGCGGAAGAATTTGACAGGGATGAGTCCTTTGATGAGGCAATCTTTAAGAAGGCAGCGGATTTAGGTTTTGTGGGAACATTTATTAAAGAGGAGTATGAAGGGTCAGGCATGGGTATACTGGAGTATTGCCTGATATTTGAGGAGTTTGCTGCTGTCGATCCAGGCATAGCTGTAGCAATTCTTATCTCATCCTATGGAGCCGAAATCATACAGGAATTTGGCTCTGAGGAACAAAAAAAGAAATATCTCCCCCCTCTGGTAAAAGGTGAGGCAGTCATGGGTGCTGCATTTACTGAGCCGGATGCCGGATCAGATCTGGCAGGCGCTACCCTTACAACAGCCGTAAGAGAAGGTGATGAATATATCATCAATGGCTCAAAGATGTTTATTACAAATGGAGATCGAGCAGACTATCTTATTTGTTTTGTTCAAACCGACCCAGATAATCCAAGCAGACATGCACGACATAGTATGATCATGGTGGAGACAGATCGTCAAGGATTTGAGTCAAATCATTTAACCGGAAAACTCGGAGTCCGGGCCTCTGATACAGCTGAACTTTCTTTCAACAATGTTAGGGTGCCTGCTTCCAACCTTGTGGGCAAACTGGGAGATGGGTTTATTGAGGCTATGCATCTCTTTAATCTCGATAGAATTATTGTGGCTGCTCAGGCAGTTGGAACAGCGCGTGCTGCCCTGGAGGAAAGCATAAAGCACGTAAAAAAGAGGACAGCCTTTAATGCCCCCTTATCCTCTTTTCAGTCCATTCAGTTCAAGATAGCTGATATGTTTTCATGGATACAGGCCGGAAGAAACCTGGTCTATGAAGCGGCCTGGAGAGTTGATTCAGGCACGATAGACCAAAAGCTTATCGCTGCCGCCAAATCATTCTGTGGCCAAATGGCAGTGAAATGTACTGATATGGCCCTTCAGATGCATGGAGGATACGGGTATCTCGCTGAGTATAAAGTCCAGAGGCTCTTTCGGGATGCTAAAATCACAGAGATTTATGAGGGGACAACAGAGGTTGAAAAGATCATAATGGCTCGAAACCTTTTGGGATAAACGGGCTAAAAAAAGTTATCCACTCAAAAGCTTAAGGAAGGACATGGGTGTCCTAAAAACCGACAATATTAAATTCTCAAGACTTTGAACAATTAGTAAACAAGGAGATTACATGGATATTGTTGATACGGCACGTAAAGAAGGCAGGGAGACACTTTCTGAGTATGAATCCAAGATTGTTCTGGCTTCTTATGATATTCCTGTTACACGTGAAATAATTATTCAAAATGATAATGACGTTATTTCTGCAGCCCATGAAATCGGGTACCCTGTCGTTATGAAAGGATGTTCACCAGAGATAACTCACAAAACAGAAAAAGATCTCATCCGAACAGATATCAGAGATGACAAGGAAGCATTAGATACCTTCAATGATATTATGGCTGGCATGAACGGCAGTCACGGTGCTATCCTGATTCAGGAGATGATCAAAGGGAAAAGGGAATTAGTAATAGGCCTCATCAGAGATCCCCAGTTTGGGCCCTGCGTCATGTTTGGTCTTGGGGGAATATTTACAGAGATCCTGAAAGATGTATCTTTTCGACTTGCACCTTTGGAAAAAAGGGATGCCCTTGAGATGATGGATGAGATCAAGGCCCACAAGATGCTTGACGCAGTCAGGGGAATGGAGCCTGTTGACAGGGAACTACTGTCAAAAATGTTGATCAATGTTGGAAAGATCGGTGTGGAAAATGATGCGATAAAGGAGATCGATATTAATCCTGTTATCATATCCGGCAGTCGCCCTGTTGCTGTAGATGCCCTTGTTGTATTGCAACCAAACGAATAGAATGCGTATCTCTGTATTTTGATAACCGTTATTTTAAAACTTTATTGATTAAAAGAATGCCAACATTCAATAAAGGGGTGCACTAATATGGCGAATACAAAAATTTCATTTCTTGGTCATGCCGGTTTTCAGATTACAACTGAGAAAGAGAAAATAATAATTATCGATCCCTGGTTGACAGATAATCCGCTTGCTACAAGCCAGGCCAAAGATATTGCAAAAGCCGACTTCGTTCTTGTAACCCATGATCACTTTGACCATATTGCAGATGCAGCTGGAATCGTAAAGGCAACAGGCGCCATCTTGGTTGGCATGCCTGAGACCGTCAGCAGATTGAAACAAGAAGCAGCAATTCCTGACTCGCAGATCGTCTTTGGCATGGGTATGAATATCGGCGGCACATATACCTCCGATGGTATTTCAATAACCATGACCCAGGCCTTTCACTCTTCTCAAACAGCAAGCCCTGCTGGTTACATTATTAAGTTAGAAAATGGCTTCACGCTTTATCATGCCGGAGATACTGGTATATTTTCATCGATGAAACTCCTTGGTGAAATTTTCCATATTAATTGTGCCATGCTCCCCATCGGGGGCGTATTTACCATGGATCCACAACAGGCCACTTTCGCAGCAAAACTTCTCGAAGTCGATACGGTTATCCCTATGCATTATAAAACCTTTCCCATTTTAGAGCAGGACACATCATCATATGTTGAAATCATGGAAAAAGAAGCGCCCAACATTGAGGTGATAGTTCTGGATCCAGGAGAAGAATATATATTTTAGGATCACAATATTCGGTCTGTTTTGATTAGTACCTCTTTCTATATGTCTGAAAAATTGTAAAAAATGAAAATGAATATACCTTGACAAAAGGCTTTTATTTATATATGTGAGACACTAGTTAACATTATTACATATCTGTTAAAAAAATGGTTTTAAAAATTCAAAACATTATAGGCATTATCAGAGTAACAGGGATACTTATAACTCCCCTGTTGCTCCTCCTTCTGGTAGGTAACCTAAAACTACCGAGCCCGATAGTGACATGATGTTTTATCAATTTACAAAACCCGCTATCAGGCACGCCTGATAGCGGGTTTTTCGCATTAAAGAGGAGTACGATAATGGAAAAGCAGGTTCTAATCTATGATACCACGCTCAGAGATGGAACTCAGGGAGAACAAATCAATTTCTCTGCTGAGGAAAAACTTCGTATTGCCCAAAAATTAGCTGACCTTGGTATTCAGTATATAGAGGGCGGTTGGCCCGGTTCCAATCCGAAGGATATACGCTTTTTTCAGATGGCAAAGAATGCAAGACTAAAAACCCGCTTGACTGCCTTTGGTAGCACCAGAAGAGCACACACGCTGCCAGAAAAAGATCCTAATTTGAAGGCATTACTACAAGCTGAAACCCAGACAATTACCATATTTGGGAAGGTTTGGGATCTCCATGTAACCGAGATATTAGGTGTTTCATTGAAGGAAAATGTTAACATGATTGTTGACTCAATCACCTATCTCAAATCAAAAGGCAAAGAAATTATATTCGATGCTGAGCATTTCTTCGACGGCTACAAAGCTAATCCCCAGTATGCCTTGAAAACCATTCAGGCAGCAATCTCTGGCAGGGCCGATAGTATCGTACTCTGCGATACCAATGGGGGAACCATGGTGGGTGAGATCAAAGAGATAGTGAAAACAGTGAAGGAATCCTTTCCAGGTGTTCTCCTTGGTATCCATGCACACAACGACTGTGGATTGGCTGTGGCCAACTCCATAGCCTCTGCTGAAGAGGGTGTGACCATGATTCAAGGGACAATAAATGGCTATGGTGAGCGCTGTGGAAATGCTGATTTAATTTCGGTCATAGCTAATCTTCAATTAAAAATAGGGAAAAGATGCATCGATGATTCCAAAATACAGTATCTCACCGAGGTCTCCAGATACGTAAGTGAAATAGCAAATATACCGCCATTAAACGAGAGGCCTTTTGTGGGGCGAAGCGCCTTTGCACATAAGGGTGGAATGCATGTAAGTGCAATACAAAAAAATCCCCTCGCCTATGAGCACATCGAGCCCGGGACCGTTGGCAATAAGCGCCGAGTGCTTGTCTCTGATCTCTCCGGAAAGAGCAATATTGAATACAAGGCCAATGAGATGGGGCTTACCCTGGGGGGAAATGGCTATGATAGCAAAAAGATCGTCACGGAGATAAAGCGCATGGAGGACCAGGGGTACCAATTCGATGCAGCCGAGGGTTCTCTGGAGCTCCTTATGAAAAAGACTACAGGCCAATTCAAAGAGCCCTTCTCTCTGCTTTCCCTGCGGGTCATTAACGAGAAAAACAAGGTTGGCGGGTCCATATCACAGGCTACCATCAAGATATCCGTTAATGAAGAGGAGGAGATTAACGCTGCCGAAGGCAACGGCCCGGTCAATGCTATTGATAATGCTCTTCGCAAGGCGCTGAGCAAGTTCTACCCACGGATAAACGAGATGAGGCTCGTTGATTTTAAGGTGAGGGTGCTGGAAGGCAGCGCCGGAACCGGAGCCAGGGTAAGGGTTCTCATCGAATCAAGGGATGAAAAAAACATATGGAATACAGTGGGGGTGTCAGAGAATATCATCGAGGCCAGCTGGCAAGCCTTGGTTGACAGCATCTATTTTAAGCTAAGCAAAGATCAGGCCGAAGAAACTCGGTCCAATTAAAGGAAAACACTATGTTTCAAATTAATTTTAAAGAGGTTATAAAAGCCGCAGGGACTGATGTAAAGAAACCCCTGCGGCGGGCGCTTGTCTTCATTTCAGTTGAAAATACCGCAATTTGAATCCGTGAACCCAGACAGAACACCGAAATGAAAGGAGCGTTGCAATGACAGGCAAAATTATTATTTTTGACACCACCCTGAGAGACGGTGAACAGTCTCCTGGATATAGCATGAATACTGCTGAAAAGATGCACCTTGCCTCACAACTGGAAAGACTAAAGGTGGATGTCCTTGAAGCAGGATTTCCTTCTTCTTCAGAGGGAGATTTCGAGTCAGTTCAGATGATTGCCCAAAAGGTGAGAAATGTTGAGATCGCAGCACTCGCTCGAACCTCTAAGGAGGATATTGACGCTGCGTGGGGTGCAATAAAGGAGGCGGCACACCCTCGCCTCCACATCTTTATTGCCACCTCAGATATTCATCTCCAGCACAAATTAAAATTAAACAGAGATCAGGTTGTTACCAAGGCAGTTGAGGCTGTGACATATGCCAAACAATTCACAGACAATATTGAGTTTTCAGCGGAAGATGGCTCCCGCACTGACCGAGATTTTGTATGCAGGATATTTGAAGCAGCTATTTCAGCTGGAGCAACCACTGTTAATCTTCCTGACACAGTGGGATATGCAATACCAAGTGAGTTTGTAGACCTTATTGCCTACATAAAAAGTAATACGCCAAACATTGGCAAGGCAATTTTAAGTGTTCATTGTCATAATGATTTGGGTTTGGCAACAGCCAACACCCTGGCGAGTATCGGTGCAGGCGCACGACAGGTAGAGGTTACAGTAAATGGCATTGGGGAAAGGGCAGGCAATACATCTCTTGAAGAGGTGGTCATGGCCCTTCATGCGCGAAGGAATTACCTTAATTATTTCACTGAAATAAACACAAAAGAGATATATCCCTCAAGTCATCTACTGGCCATGATTACCGGCATCCCGGTACAGCCCAATAAGGCCATTGTGGGTGCAAATGCCTTCGCCCATGAGGCAGGGATTCATCAAGATGGTGTCTTAAAACATAAAGCTACCTATGAAATCATGGAGCCTGCTACGATTGGTCTCAAGGCTAACCGGCTGGTTATGGGAAAACATTCGGGGCGACATGCATTTAGGGATCGGCTTAAGATCCTCGGCTATGATTTTTCCAAGAGTGATATTGACCTCCTTTTTCAGAAATTTAAAGAACTGGCAGACAAGAGAAAGGAGATTGTGGATGAGGACTTAGAGGTGCTGGTTGCCGAGGAGATACTTCGCGTACCGGATACCTATAAGCTCAAATACCTCAATGTGACAAGCGGAACAGCTACCGTACCTACAGCAACGGTACAGATGGAAATCGAAGGAAAGGATGAACAGAAAGCAGGATTTGGCATAGGCCCTATTGATGCCACCTTTAATACCATTGCCAAGATGACCGGTGCACAATCAAAACTCCTCAATTTTTCCATTGACTCTCTTACTGGAGGAACCGATGCCCAGGGGAGTGTGACAGTGCGGCTGGAAGAAGACGGGGTCCAGACACTTGGTAAGGGAAACGATCCTGACATAATAGTATCCGGCGCCAAGGCCTATATCAATGGGCTCAACAGATTGGAGCATTTAAAACGAAACTCCTGGTCTAAAAAGACCTCGTGAGCCAATGGAACTGCTTCACCACTGAGACTTCCAGGGAGAGTAACGGAGAGGAGAATAGAGAGAAATGACCATAACTGAAAAGATACTGGCACACCATAGCAACCTTGCGCGTGTATCGCCAGGAGACCTGATAGAGGTCCACGTAGATATGGCGCTTGCCAATGATATTACTGCTCCCCTTGCAATAAAGGTCTTTAATGAGGTAGGAAATCCTGCGGTGTTTGACCGCGAAAAAATTGCGCTCATTCCCGATCATTTTGTACCCAACAAAGACATCAAATCTGCAGAGCAAGCCAAAGTTATGCGGGAATTCGCCATCCACCACAATATCAAGCACTACTATGAAATGGGGCAGGCAGGCATTGAGCATATCATCCTTCCTGAAAAAGGACTGGTTATACCAGGGGACCTCGTAATTGGTGCAGACAGTCACACCTGCACCTATGGAGCGCTGGGGGCCTTTTCTTCCGGTGTAGGGAGCACTGATCTCGGGGTAATAATGGCAACCGGTAAAACCTGGCTCAAGGTACCACCAACAATCAAAATCGAATACGAGGGAAAACTCTCGCCATTGGTGAGGGGAAAGGATCTTATTCTCTTTACCCTGGGAACATTAGGGATAGACGGCGCTACCTATCGCGCCCTGGAATTTTCAGGATCGGTCATCAAGGGGCTTCCTATGGCCCAAAGGTTTACCATGACCAACATGGCTGTCGAGGCCGGAGCAAAAAACGGCATTATCGAGCCAGATGAGATTACCTTGGCATTTGTGGCTCAAAGATCCCACAGAATGCCTTTTGTCTGCACCAGTGATCCTGGTGCAGACTATGAAAAGGTAATCAAGATCGAGGTAGATGAACTTGAACCACACATTGCATTTCCCCATTCCCCAGCCAATGTTCGGCCTCTCTCTCGAGTGGGAGATATCAAACTCGATCAGGTATTCATAGGCTCATGTACCAATGGCTGGCTGGAAGACCTGCGTGATGCTGCTGGAGTGCTCAAAGGCAAGACCGTTGCAAAGGGGGTTAGGCTTATTGTTTTGCCCGGCTCCCAGTTGATCTTTCGAGAGGCAATCAAAGAGGGAATTATAGAGATATTGCTTGACGCCGGTGCCGTTATCGGTCCACCCTCGTGCGGGCCGTGCCTCGGGGGTCACCTGGGCATCCTGGCAGAGGGTGAGCGGGCACTTTCTACCAGCAACAGAAACTTTATAGGTCGGATGGGACATCCCAAAAGCGAGGTATACCTTGCAAGCCCTGTTATCGCTGCTGCCTCTGCTATCTTGGGATCTATAGGAGGACCAGAGGAGCTTTAGATGACATTTCAAGGAACGGTATGGAAATTCGGTGATAATGTGGATACAGATCTTATTATACCAGCAAGATTTCTTAATGTATCCGATACATATGAGCTTGCCAAAAACTGCTTTGCCGACCTACGGGCCGGTTTTAAGGATATGATACGCCCTGGCGATATCATTGTGGCCGGAAAAAACTTCGGTGCCGGTTCTTCCAGGGAGCATGCGCCACTGGCTATAAAGGGGGCAGGCATCAGTGTCATTATCGCGGAAAGCTTTGCCCGAATATTCTACAGAAATGCCTTTAATATAGGTCTCCCGATATTGGAGTCTAAAGAGGCATCTCTCTCTATCAAGGAGGGGAATCAGGCATCGGTTAATCTTGCAACCGGCGAAATAGAAAATAAGGATACTGGTCAAAGGTTTTTTGCCAGACCTATCAATGATTTTATGAGGCAACTCGTGCAAGCTGGAGGGCTGGTGGAGTATGTAAAGAAAAAAGAGTCGATGAAAAAAATATATAACGAGGAGCTGACATGAAAAGCGACAATGTAAAAAAAGGTATCGAAAGGGCACCCCATCGCTCTCTTTTTAAGTCGATGGGCTATACGGAAAAGGAGTTGAGCCAGCCATTGGTAGGAATTGCAAATCCGGTTAATGATATCATCCCCGGACACGTTGAACTGAACAGGATAGTAGATGCGGTAAAGGCCGGTGTTTATATGGCAGGAGGCACACCTATTGTTTTCGGAACTATCGGTGTTTGCGATGGGATAGCCATGAATCACATCGGAATGAAATATTCGCTTCCCAGTCGAGAATTGATTGCAGACTCGATTGAGATCATGGCTATGGCGCATGCCTTTGATGCAATGATTATGGTGACCAATTGCGACAAGATTGTGCCAGGTATGCTTATGGCCACACTACGATTGAACCTCCCTACGATCATAATCAGTGGTGGCCCTATGTTAGCCGGCGCCTATAAAAACAGAAAGATTGATCTCGTGAGCGTGTTTGAAGCTGTGGGGGCTGTAAAATCAGGCAAAATGACTGAAGCAGAGCTGGAGGAGATTGAGGAGAGGGCGTGCCCGACATACGGATCTTGCGCTGGAATGTTCACTGCAAACTCAATGAATTGTTTAACTGAGGCTATTGGCTTGGGGCTTCCAGGGAATGGGACTATACCTGCTGTTATGGCCTCCCGTATTCAGCTGGCCAAGGAGGCGGGCATGAAAATCATTATGCTGTTAAAAAAAGGGATTACCCCAAAGAAAATTGCAACCAAGAAGGCCTTTGAAAATGCTATAACAGTGGATATGGCCCTGGGTTGCTCCACAAACACTGTCTTACATCTACCAGCCATTGCTCATGAGGCCGGCATCCGCCTCGATCTTGGAGAATTCAACAAAATCAGTCAACAAACACCACATCTATGCAATCTTAGCCCGGCTGGGAATCATCACTTGGAGGATCTTGATCAAGCGGGAGGGGTACCTGCCGTAATGAAAGAACTTTCACGCAATGGGCTGATCCATACTGGGTGTATGACTGTTTCAGGAAAGTCCGTCGAGGATAATATAAGGAACAGTGTTATAAAAGATAAAACAGTAATACGATCTTTAAAAAACCCGTATCATAAAGAAGGAGGTCTCTCCATCCTCTTTGGCAATTTGGCCCCCTCGGGCTGTGTAGTAAAACAATCGGCTGTATCTCCTGAGATGCTTCATCATGAAGGTCCTGCAAGGGTATTTGACTGTGAGGAGGAGGCCGTATCTGCCATAATGGGGGGCAAGATAATGAAGGGAGATATTATAGTTATTCGTTATGAGGGACCCATGGGTGGACCGGGAATGAGGGAGATGTTGACACCCACATCGGCTATCATTGGAATGGGACTTGATAAAGAGGTGGCCCTGATTACAGATGGACGTTTTTCTGGAGGAACCAGGGGTGCCTGTATAGGCCATATCTCGCCTGAAGCCATGGCAGGGGGTCCTATTGCCATTGTTAAGGAAAATGACAGAATTGAGATCAATATCCCAGACAAGAAGATTGAATTAAAAGTAGAGGAAGACAGTATTAAAAGGAGATTATCAAAATTTGAGCTACCGAGCCTAAAGATAGCCTCTGACTACCTAAGTCGGTACTCCTCCATGGTAGAATCGGCTGCTAACGGTGCTGTATATAAAAAGGTAACCACTTAAAATTGAGGAAACACTGAAAGGAGATAGTAAGCTTGAAACTGACAGGGGCTCAGATCTTAATGAAGGTCTTAAAAGAAGAAAAGGTTGATACCATATTCGGTATCACAGGCGGTGCCATCATCGATATCTTTGATGAACTGGCCAGGACCGATATCAGACATATCAACACCAGGCATGAGCAGGCAGCGGTACACGCAGCTGACGGCTATGCTCGGGCAAAGAAAAAGGTGGGCGTATGCCTGGTAACCTCTGGCCCAGGCGCTACTAATACTGTAACAGGACTTGCATCTGCCTATATGGACTCTATACCATTGGTTGTTCTTACTGGTCAGGTACCTACAAGCCTTATAGGTAATGATGCTTTTCAGGAGGTTGATATTGTAGGTATTACACGACCATGCACCAAGCACAATTATCTCGTAAAGAGCATCGAGGATCTCGCCAGGGTCGTCAAGGAGGCATTCTATATTGCCCGGTCAGGGCGGCCCGGCCCGGTGCTGGTTGACCTACCCAAAGACATAATCCAATCCAGGGAAAATTTTAAACCCTTGCCACCCTCCTCTCTGAAGTCCTACAGTCCGACCTATCGGCCTAATAAAAAACAGCTCAATAAGGCTCTGAAGCTTATTCAAGAGGCAAAAAAACCGGTTATCTTTGCCGGCGGCGGCGTTATTCTCTCAGAGGCATCTGCTGAACTCACCAAACTCGCCACGAGGCTCAACGCCCCGGTAACTGCCTCTCTCATGGGCATGGGTGCCTTTCCTGGAACAGATACGTTATGGCTCGGAATGCTCGGGATGCATGGGACGTACAGGGCAAATATGTCAATTGGGGCCTGTGATCTGTTAATCAGTGTTGGTGTTCGTTTTGATGACAGGGTAACGGGTAAAGTAGGTACTTTTGCGCCCAATGCCAAGATTATTCACATTGATATCGATCCCACGTCCATACGCAAGAACATCATGGTAACAGTGCCCATTGTGGCGGACTGCAAGGCAACACTCACAGAGCTCAACAGGCTTATGGATGCAGAAGGGCTCACACGAGATCCGGAAATCAACAAGCGCTGGCTGGATCAGATAGAAGAATGGAAAAGCACCTTTCCCTTAGCCTATGAACAGAAAGATATTATCAAACCCCAGTATGTGATTGAAAAGCTCTACGAACTGACAGAGGGAAAGGCCATTATCTCTACTGAGGTAGGCCAGAATCAGATGTGGGCCGCGCAGTACTATCATTTCGATCGTCCAAACGCCTTTATTACCTCCGGAGGGCTCGGCTGTATGGGATTCGGCCTGCCTGCTGCCATCGGTGCACAGGTAGCCCAACCTAAAGAACTCGTCATTGATATCGCCGGAGACGGCAGCATCCAGATGAACATCCAGGAACTGGCAACTGCCATCCAGTATAAACTGCCGGTGAAAATCATTATTCTTAACAACCGATACCTTGGCATGGTTCGCCAGTGGCAGGAATTATTCTATGAAAAGCGGTATGCCGCTACAGATATTCAAGATGGCCCGGATTTTGTAAAACTGGCAGAATCATATGGCGGCGTGGGTCTAAGGGCCATAAAACCGGAAGAGGTAGTGCCTGTGCTCAAAGAGGGGCTGGGCATACCAAAGCTTGTTATCATGGAGTTCGTGGTAGACAGAAAGGAGTGCGTGTATCCCATGGTCCCTGCTGGCGCACCAATCACAGAGATGCTTCTCGTCTAAATAAGGAGTGTAAGGATTATGGCAGAGCAAAGACATACTATTTCACTACTGGTGGACAATCAACCGGGCGTGCTTTCCCGCATCGCAGGCATGTTTAGCGGTCGCGGCTTTAATATAGAGAGCTTATGCGTTGCGGAAACAGTGGATCCGCTGGTTTCCAGAATAACCCTGGTCACTAGCGGAGATGAGTTGATTATTGAGCAGATTAATAAACAACTCAATAAACTGGTCAATGTAATAAAGGTGCAGGACCTGACAGGCACCAACTTCGTAGAACGTGAGACGGCCCTTATTAAGGTAAAGGCGAGGCCGGCGCAAAAGGCAGAAATTCTCAGGCTCGTAGATATCTTCAAATGCAAGGTTGTAGATGTCAATACCACCTCTTATATCATCGAGGTCACAGGTACTGGGGAAAAACTGGAGGCCCTCTTAAAGCTTTTAAAGCCAATGGGGGTCAAGGAGATCGCACGGACCGGGACCAGCGCCCTTGCGCGAAATAAGAAATAGGGCGTTCTAATACTACTAAAAGAAGGAGTTTTATTATGGCAAAGATAGATTTTGGCGGCGTTATAGAGGATGTTACCACCTCGGAAGAGTTTCCCATGGATAAGGCACGGGATGTCCTTAAAGATGAGACCATAGCCGTGCTCGGCTACGGAGTCCAGGGCCCTGCCCAGGCACTCAACATGAAGGATAATGATATCAGGGTAATTGTGGGACAGCGGAAAGGAGGCCAATCATGGAAGAAAGCCATCGATGACGGATTTGTACCTGGAGAAACCCTTTTTCCATTAGAAGATGCAGCGGAAAGAGGAACAATTATTCAATTTCTTGTCTCTGATGCTGGTCAGGCAGCAATCTGGCCAAAGATAAGGCCATGTCTTAAAGAGGAAGATGCTCTCTTCTTTTCTCATGGTTTCTCCATTGTTTACCAAGAACAGACAAGAGTTAACCCACCGGGGAATGTGGATGTAATTATGGTGGCGCCCAAAGGTTCCGGTACCACGGTGCGGTCCAACTTTCTCGAAGGAAA
>CAZBBQ010000011.1:13156-15325 GCA_964489745.1 uncultured Desulfobacteraceae bacterium | reverse complement strand
CCACCAGTCACTTCAGAAAAGACCACATGCCCATCTCGATATTACAAACTATTTGATGCTCTCATTAGTAAGGTTGTTCCGAAGATAACCAATTTTTTTGTTTGTTTTACCTGAGCGGTGTCGAATAGGCTTTAAGAAATATGAGGATACATAGGAAATGGCAAAACATATCGGAATTGTAGCGTGCAGTGCTGAGGGAGCAGCTCTCTGTTATAGAACTATTTGCGCAGAGGCGCCAAGTGACATGGGTGAACATAGACATCCAGAGATAACTTTGCACACCCACCCGCTTTCTGAATATATGGTACATATACGTGCAGGAAACTGGGATATGGTTGCACAACTTATGCTTTCCTCGGCCCGCAAAGTTGCGCAAGCAGGAGCTGACTTTGCAATTTGTCCTGATAACACCATTCACCAGGCCTTTGATCTTGTAACACCCAAATCACCGATCCCTTGGCTGCATATTGCAGAAGCAGTTGGAGAACAAGCCAAAAAGGAGGGATTTACACACCTTGGAATAGTAGGAACAAAGTATCTTATGACCGGTCCTGTGTATCCTGATGCCCTTAAGAAGTTCGGTGTTGTCGCTGAGATACCAAAGGAACAAGATTTGGAGGAAATTGACACAATAATATTTAAGGAACTTGTAAATGGTATTTTTCCTGAAAAATCTCGACTCTATTTCAACAGCGTCATTCAAGCGCTCAAACATCGCGGTTGCAACGCAGTTGTTCTTGGATGCACAGAAATCCCCTTGATTGTAAACCCGAATGATTGTCCATTGCCAACATTGGATTCCACGCGTTTGCTTGCACGGGCAGCTTTAAGAAAAGCGCTTGGGAAAGCGTGATTGATTTCTCTATTTGGCCAATATTTCGCTACACTCCATACCTAAAGATTAGTTTTTTTCTTGGGGTAAAGTTATTTTTCAATACTTTGAGGAGGTGGGAATATGGTACGTGTGATCTTTTTTTCAATGATAATGGTGGCTTTAGCGCTGACTTTCGGATGTTTCGATAGTTCTGAAAAGGTTGTTCAAAAACCATCTCAAATCCTTGGAGAGGTGGAGCTTTATACTTTTTCACCTGACCAGCAGTCTCTTTTAAGTAATGCTCAGCCATTTCGATTATCTCCCCAGACATCGCTTAAAGATGCACTCAACAGTCTTGGCCAACGCCTGGCTGAGACGTATTTTCAAAAAACATATACAGGGAAGGCAACAAAAATCCATTTTGAGGTCGTAGGAGTAAATGAGATAGTCATCTCTTCTCGCCCCTTACGCATTGCCACGGTAAATATGGTTGATCCTGATAGGGACGCAATGCGGTATTTTTTTCAAGGCTCTGCTGGTGCACGGACCACGTTTTATATGATTGGTGCAACCTTTATGCAGCCGCATTTAAATCCACCTTTATTAGATGGATTAGTGTTTCTTTACAATGGTGAGATGCTTCATGAGCTTGATCACATTAACGTAGAAGGAATCTTGATTCCACGATTAGTTCAACGCGTTGCAAAACGAGCTATCCAGGGTATCAAGAGGTAAGCTTTTATTTCATATGTGCCATCAAAAATAAAGAGAGACATAGGAGCATGATTATCACCACCTGGAATGGGGAATCCTTTGATACAGATAAAGATCTGACTGAAGCTGAACGACATATAGTTCAAAAATTGTTTGCCTGGGAATCGCTGGTTACCAGCCTTGAACAATTTAGAGAGAAGAAAAAAGATTTCCTGCTAAAGGGTTGGAATAACTTGGGGCCGGTCACTGAAAGCACTGCTTTAAGGACTATCACAGAAGACATTGAGAGGAAGGTTGCGACACGCTTGAAAACAGAGTAAATGTAGTAGAGATTCTCGATGCATGACACTTCTCCTGACCACATCCACATAGTACTTTTATCCGATACTGCACGTCATCATATGACCACCTTTTGCTTGCTATGATTACTTAAACGAAATCCGCCGTAAGTCTGGTGGATAAATGTAAAATTGTTGACTGTAAGAAAAGGCTCTGATAGAAGGGAAAATCAGTACTGAGGGGCTTCGCCCCAATTAAAGTATTGGCCCCAGTGAAATATAAAAAGGTTACACGGGAATAAAAATAATGAAATAATGGTTTTTGAGGAAGGCAAAGCTCGAATACCATGAACAGTTTTTTGT
>CAZBBQ010000011.1:3814-13056 GCA_964489745.1 uncultured Desulfobacteraceae bacterium | reverse complement strand
CAACGGACAACGGACAACGATCAACGGACATTATATGAAGGGAGACTCTTGTGCAATATAAGGCAGTAAAAGGATTTAAGGATATCCTTCCTTATCAGGTAGGAACCTGGAATAGAATTGAATCAGAGGCAAAACGAATATTCGGACTTTTTGGATTCAATGAAATTAGAATACCAGTGATAGAAAAGGCAGAACTTTTTGCTCGGGGAATAGGTCAGGACACGGATATAGTCTCTAAGGAGATGTATACATTGAAGGACAGGAAGGGTAACTTTCTGGCGATGAGACCGGAGGCAACAGCCTCCGTAATAAGGGCCTATATAGAGCATAAGCTTTATAATGTATATCAGGCACAGAAGTTATTTACCATAGGGCCAATGTTTCGATATGAGAGGCCACAAAAGGGGAGAAGAAGACAATTTCATCAGATAAATGTTGAGATTATTGGAGACCCAGGCCCCAGATCGGATAGTGAACTGATATTTATGATTATGTACTTGTTTTCCTCGCTTGGGCTCAATGATCTCATCCTGAATGTCAACTCTCTGGGCTGCCTGAAATGCAGGGAACCATTCCGAACTGAACTTAAGGGCTATCTTAAGAGATATTATTCACAGCTTTGCCCTGATTGCCAGAAGAGGATGGAGACAAATCCCTTAAGGGTGTTTGATTGCAAGGTGGAGACGTGCAATCAGATACTAAAAGATGCCCCATCCATGCTTAATTTTTTATGTAATGATTGCGCTCATCATTTTGATTCTGTTCAATCATATCTTAAGGAATTAAAATTGGATTTTGTGGTAAATTCTCATCTAATGAGGGGCCTTGATTATTATACGAGGACTACCTTTGAGATGCAGACAAATGCGTTAGGGGCCCAGAATGCTGTAGCTGGCGGAGGCAGATATGACAATCTAATGAAAGAGTTTGGCGGTCCAGATACTCCAGCAATCGGGTTTGCTATAGGCGTAGAAAGGGTAGTCGAACTTTTAGAGGAGAATGCTGTCCAAAAAGAAGAGGGACCTGATATTTTTCTGGCTCCTCTGGGCAAAGAGGCGGAAGACAAGGCATTTATCTGGTTGCAGGAGCTGAGAAAAAGAGGACTTAAATGTGAGATGGAATACAGATCATTAGGCCTAAAAACTCAAATGAAGTATGCAGATCGACTAAAGGCCAGGAAGGTGTTGATTGTAGGGGACAATGAACTCATTAAAGGCAAGGGAATTGTAAGGGATATGATTTCTAAAGAGCAGACAGAGATTCCCTTGGACAATGTTGTTGATGAGCTCATACGTGTTAATTCGTTGAATAGTTAAATAGTCGATCTTTTAAATCTTTGACTTTTTCTCTATTTAACTCACGTAACTGTTTATTAAGCAGAGCATTTCATCGCTTGCTTTGGGCATAACCGAGAAGGGTGTAAAAGGCCTCATGACCATCACGATATTGCAAACTATGTGATGATTTCATTAGCAACTACTAAAAAAATAGGGGAGAAAAGTTGAATATAGATACCATTGGAGATTGGAAAAGGACGAACGATTGCGGTAGCTTAAGAAGGGATGATATTGATCGCGAGGTCGTTCTTATGGGGTGGGTCAACAGACGCAGGGATCTGGGGAAATTGATATTTATTGATCTCAGAGATAGGTTTGGCTTAACTCAAATTGTCTTTGATGAGGAATTTGACAAGATGAGTCATGCGAAGGCAGGTATTTTAAGGAATGAATGGGTTATAGGCCTGAAAGGAAAAGTTATGCCACGCCTGGCCGGCCAGGAAAACTCTGATATGTCTACCGGAGATATTGAGGTGAAGGTGAAGGAATTGAAGGTTTTTAATGAAACTAATATTCCCCCATTTCAGGTTGATGGAAAAATTGACGCATCAGAGAATTTGCGCCTGAAATACAGATACTTGGAACTTAGAAGGCCGGCTCTTTTTCATAACTTTGTTATGAGGCATAAAATAGCCTTATGTATAAGAAACTTTTTAAACAGTGCGGGATTTTTGGAAGTAGAGACTCCTTTTTTAACAAAAAGCACCCCTGAAGGGGCACGGGACTACCTTGTTCCGAGCAGAATTAGTAAAGGATCTTTTTATGCCTTACCCCAATCTCCGCAATTGTTTAAACAGCTCATAATGATGGCCGGCTTTGATCGCTATTTTCAAATTGTGAGATGTTTTCGGGATGAAGATCTCAGGGCAGACAGACAACCAGAATTTACTCAAGTTGACATTGAATTGTCATTTGTCGATGAATGTGGGGTTATGAATGTTCTTGAAGGAATGATGGTAGACGTATTCTCAAAAATTCTTGACCACCCTGTTTCCACACCTTTTCCAGTAATTGAATATGATAAGGCAGTGAACCAATATGGCTCAGACAGACCAGATATCAGATTTGGCATGGAATTGATGGATCTCTCTGATCTTCTTCAATCATCAGACTTCAGGGTCTTTAAGGAGATGATAGAGCAAGGTGGGGTTGTGAAGGCAATAAATGTAGAGAGAGGAGCCTCTTTTTCTCGTAAGGAGCTGGAAGAATTAAACTCCATTGTGTCCGATTCTGGGGCCAGGGGGTTTTTCTGGGCTAAGGTTAAATCTGATGGCTGGCAATCAACCCTTAATAAATTTTTTTCCCCGGATATAAGAAGTGCGGTTGAACAGAGACTTGGTACAAAAGAGGGAGATCTTATTTTATTTGTGCCTGATAAGCTGCAAACAGCAAATGAAGCATTAGGGCTATTAAGGACTGAAATAAGCAAGAGACTTGGTTTGGTGAAAGATGGAACATACTCATTTGTATGGGTAACACGATTTCCTTTGCTTGAGTACGACAGTGATGAAAAAAGATATGGAGCGGTTCACCATCCATTTACCTCTCCCCTTGAAGAAGATATACCGTTACTTATGAAACAACCAGAGGCAGCAAGGGCACGAAGCTATGATTTGGTGCTTAACGGTGCAGAGATAGGGGGAGGCAGTGTCAGAATACATACCATTGAATTGCAAAACCAAATATTCCGTATATTGGGATTAGGAGAAGAAGAGATAAAAGAAAAGTTTGGGTTTTTCCTTGAGGCGCTAAGCTATGGTGCACCTCCCCATGCAGGTATAGCACTTGGCCTTGACAGATTGGTAGCTATTATGGCTGGTGCTGGATCTTTAAGAGATGTAATTGCCTTCCCCAAGACTCTAAGGGCAACCTGTGCCATGACTGATGCGCCCTCAAAGGTAAAGAATGAGCAGCTTGCTGAGTTGGGTATTTCTCTACTTTACCCTTGACAAAGCTTTAAAATAAAATTATACAAAGCCAGTCAATAAAAAAGTCTCAGAGTTACCCAAGGTTTTTCATTGAGATGCTTATTTTATATAAAATAGAAGGAGGTATGAAAAGTGAGTGACGTAACAGCTCCCATGGCGGGAAAGGTAATTGATGTGAAGGTTAATGTTGGTGACACGGTTAATGAAGATGATGATCTTATTATTCTTGAGGCAATGAAGATGGAGATGCCTATAGTAGCTCCAGCGTCAGGAACGGTGAAAGAGGTAAAATGTAAAAAAGGAGATTCAGTTGGGGCTGATGATGTGTTAGTGGTAATCGAATAGAACATATTTTTTTAACAAGTGTGCATTAATTGCCCTGTCTGAGTATCGACAGGGCAATTTTATCTGAAATACCTTCAAAAAAAACATAGCAATCCTCTAAAACTTCATAATTTCAGCATGGTTTAAAATTGTTCACATATAGTATTAAATTTAAAGGGAGTCCATTATCATGATTGATTGGAATCTTGCGGTAAAGATATTTTCTTTTGGATTAGGTGCTGTTTTCTTATCCCTTGCAATACTGATAACAGCAATATATGCATTTGGGAAGATTTTAAAGAGTATAGAAAGAAAAGTTGATTAGAAAGGAAAAGTTATGCTTGACATGGTTTTAACCACTGGTGTTGTACACCTGACTATAGGTAACCTTATTATGTGGCTTATTGCATTTTTGTTTATTTACCTGGCCATAGCAAAAAATTACGAACCCCTTCTTTTGGTACCTATTGGTTTTGGTATTTTAGTAGTAAACTTACCCCTGACATTTCTCATGCAAGAGGGTCAAGGGCTTTTATGGAAATTTTACCATTATGGATTAGAGTGGGAGGTAATCCCGCCCCTTATATTTTTAGGTTTAGGGGCCATGACAGATTTTGGACCTATGATCGCCAACCCTAAAACCCTTATATTAGGAGCAGCGGCCCAATTCGGTGTGTATGTTGCCTTTTTTGGAGCCCTCATCCTCGGTTTTCAAATACCAGAGGCATGTTCAATAGGTATAATTGGCGGTGCTGATGGTCCAACAACAATCTATACAACAGTCCATCTTGCCCCCCACCTATTAGGGGCAACGGCTGTAGCTGCTTATTCATATATGTCACTTGTTCCAATCATTCAGCCTCCTATCATGAGACTTCTTACCACAGAGAAAGAACGAAAGATAAAAATGAGACAGTTACGGCCGGTTTCAAAGAAAGAGAAGATCCTTTTTCCCTTAGTGACAGTATTGGTTATCTGCCTTATCGTGCCAGCCTCTGCACCACTCATGGCAATGTTTATGTTAGGAAATCTTTTTAAAGAATGCGGTGTAGTAAAAAGGCTTGCAGATACAGCGGCCAATGAGCTTATGAATATTGTGACCATACTTCTGGGTATTAGCGTTGGCGCGACCATGTCAGCTGAGGCCTTCTTAAAACCGCAGGTTATTTTTGTATTCATTATGGGCCTTGTGGCCTTTGCCTTTTCTACAGCTGCGGGGATACTTCTGGCAAAATTTATGAATCTTTTTTTTAAGGAAAAGATAAATCCTCTGATCGGCTCTGCTGGTGTATCTGCTGTTCCTATGGCCGCCAGGGTAAGCCAAATAATGGGTGCAAAATATGATCCAAAGAACTTTTTACTTATGCATGCCATGGGTCCCAATGTGGCGGGTGTTATCGGTACAGTCGTTGCTGCAGGAGTATTCATTGCACTTGCAGGGTGATGAAAGAGAGGTGAAAAGATATGTTTGACGAAAAAGCGATTGGAGAAATAAAAGAGGAATACAAAAAATGGTCTGATAAACTGGAAGGAACATTAGCAAAGAGACCTGAAAGAAAGGCTGAATTTGCTAATACCTCAGGTATTCCTTTAAAGAGAGTGTGTACACCTTTAGATGCAGCAGATTTTGATTATATGAAAGAGATCGGTTTGCCAGGGGAGTATCCATATACAAGAGGGGTTCAGCCAACTATGTACCGGGGAAGGTTATGGACTATGCGTCAATATGCCGGTTTTGGAACTGCTGAGGACACAAATCGACGATACCGGTTTCTTTTAGATCAGGGTCAGACAGGACTGTCAGTGGCCTTTGATCTTCCAACTCAGATAGGGTATGATTCAGATCACCCACTGGCTCAAGGGGAAGTAGGAAAGGTGGGGGTGGCCATTGATTCAATAAAAGATATGGAGACACTCTTTGACCAAATACCCCTGGACAAGGTAAGCACATCAATGACCATAAATGCTCCAGCATCCGTACTTTTGGCCATGTATATGGCAGTGGCTGAAAATCGGGGTGTCGCAGCAAAGGATTTAAGAGGAACTATTCAGAATGATATTTTAAAAGAGTATTCCGCCAGGGGCACATATATCTTTCCCCCTAAACCATCTATGAGGATTATCACAGATATCTTTTCATTTTGTTCAGAAAAAATTCCCCAATGGAACACAATCAGTATTAGTGGATATCATATCAGGGAGGCAGGCTCCACTGCAGTTCAGGAGGTAGCCTTTACTCTGGCTGATGGTATTGCCTATGTGGAGGCGGCATTAGAAGCCGGATTAGATGTAGATGAGTTTGGTCCACGACTTTCATTCTTTTTTAATGCACACCTTGATTTTTTAGAAGAGATTGCAAAGTTTCGAGCTGCAAGAAGACTATGGGCAACAATTATGCGAGACAGATTCAAGGCCAAGGATCCACGGTCAATGATGATGAGGTTTCATACCCAGACAGCTGGCTGCACCCTCACCGCACAGCAACCAAAGAATAACATAGTAAGAGTGGCCTTTCAGGCGCTTTCTGCTGTTTTGGGTGGCACACAATCACTGCATACAAATTCAATGGATGAGGCCTTTGCATTACCTGGTGAAGAGGCGGTTCAGATTGCCCTCAGGACTCAACAGCTTATTGGTTATGAGTCTGGTGTTGCTGATACGGTAGACCCATTAGGTGGCTCATATTATATTGAAGAGTTAACGGAAGAGATTTTTAATAGGGCGAAAAAATATATTGATAAAATTGACGAGTTTGGTGGGGCAGCATCTGCTATTGAGCAGGGCTTTATACAAAGGGAAATCCAGGATAGTGCATATCGTTACCAGAGAGAGATTGAAAAGGACGAGAGGGTGGTGGTTGGTGTAAACAAGTTTCAGGTGGAAGAGGAATCTCCAAAAGGTTTATTAAGGGTAGATCCTACCGTGAGGGTTTCTCAGATAGAAAGGCTGAAAAGACTAAAATCCGAGCGAGACAATGTAAAGGTGAAGAATATACTCAGCGAGTTAAAAAATGCTGCGGAAGGAAAAGATAATTTGATGCCAATCATTTTAGAAGCAGTAAAGGCTTACGCCACTTTGGGAGAGATTTGCGACGCATTAAGAAATGTTTTTGGAGAATATCAGCCAGTAAGTACTATTGGATAATACCAGTTGATTGTTCTTGGTTAAGTCGTCGAGTAGTTGAGTAGAAAAAAAGAACCACTCAACCTTTTAACCATTTAACTAATTAACCATGACAATTTTGGGGGCGACCAAGGATGGATAATAAAAAAAAGATTAGAGTTTTAGCTACTAAACCTGGTCTCGATGGCCATGATAGAGGTATAAAGGTTATTGCCAATGCATTAATGGATGCAGGAATGGAGGTGATCTACACAGGTTTAAGACAGAGCCCTGAACAGATTGTGGAGACATCCATCCAGGAGGATGTAGATGTTATTGCCTTGAGTATCCTCTCTGGCGCCCATGACTTCCTTTTTCCCAGGATAATGGAATTGTTAAAGAAAAAGGGAGTAGATGATGTATTGGTTATTGGGGGCGGTATTATTCCAGATGAGGATATACCTTCTCTTAAAGAAATAGGAATAGCAGAAGTTTTTGGTCCGGGCACCTACACCGATGATATCGTTACATATATAACAAATAACCTGAAGCGCTAAAGTGATTTTTTTACAAGAGCAATTAATATAGGCTTTATAAAATGATTTTAGATGAGATTAATTCCGAGCAAAAAATTATTATAGATAGCGTAAAGAAGGTCGTAAAGGAGCAGATAGCACCTATCGCATCTGAGATGGATAAGGAGGGTGTCTTTCGATGGGATATTGCCCGACTTTTTGGGGAAATGGGCCTCTTTCAGATATTTCTTCCCCCATCGTATGGTGGACTTGAAGAGGGCAAAACCCTTATGTTTTGCCTCTGCGTTGAGGAGGTAGCAAAGGCATGTTCATCTTCAGCATTGATGCTTATTATTCAGGCAGTTGCTAGTTTTCCTATAATAGTCGCAGGAAACAAGAGCCAGAGGGATCGCTATTTCCCTCGTCTTTCAAAAGGTGAGGAACTTGTCGCCTACCTGGTAACAGAACCGTATGCAGGTTCCGATGTCGCAGGTATTAAGGCAAAGGCTGAAAAGGCAGGCAGTGAATATATCTTAAACGGTCACAAGCTTTTTTCAACAAATGGGGGAGTTGCATCTCTCTATACTGTGTTGGCTAAAACAGGGAAGAAGGAATTAACCTTTTTTATAGTCGAGAGAGATCAAGACGGTATTGTTGTTGGAAAACAAGAGGATAAGCTTGGCTTTCGGGCCAGCGATACCTCAGAGGTCATTCTGGAGGATGTGAGGGTTTCTGAAGAAAACAGACTTGGACAAGAAGGGGAGGGTTTTGTCATTGCCATGAAGGACTTTGATATGTCGAGACCAGGCATTGCCGCCCTTGCCCTTGGAATAGCAGAGGCTGCACTTGATTTTTCCTTTAATTATGCCTGCGAGCGGGAGACATTCGGAAAGGCCTTGATTGGACGCCAGGCCATCAGTTTTATGCTTGCTGATGCAGCAATGCAGATAGAGGCAGGAAGAGGCCTTATGATAGAGGCTGCCAAACAGCACGATAGAAAGAAACCGAACATAAAGTTGGCATCGATGGCTAAATGCTTCTGCAGTGACATGGCCATGAAGGTAACAACAGATGCTGTTCAAATTTTTGGTGGATACGGGTATACAAAGGATTATCCGGTAGAAAGACTATTTCGAGATGCAAAGCTGACGCAGATTTTTGAAGGCACCAATGAGATTCAGAGGCTGATTATTGCCAGGGAGATGCTAAAAGAAAGACAATAGAGAATTCTTTTTAAGATTGATGCTTTTCGCAACTTTGGTAAATACTATCGCATAGGTAGTTTTTTCTAAAACAAAACCACACTCATATATATGAGTGTGGTTTTGTTTTTTTTAAGTAAAATACCGCGTTGAATCAAACGCTTTAAGGGAATAAAATATTTCTTGACAGTAATTAGTAACTATGATGTAGTTACATTGTAGCTATATGCATTATAAATAGAGGATGGAGGACAATGTGAAACTCAAAGAAAAAGTAGCATTAATCACAGGGAGTAGTAGAGGTGTTGGAAGGGCTATAGCCTTTGCCTATGCTAAGGAGGGCGCCAGCGTTGTTATTAATTATACCTCTAATCAAACGGCAGGTGAAGAGGTCGTTGCAGCAATCAAGGAAAAGGGAGGCAGGGCCATTCTCTTTAAGGCTGATGTTGCAAAACCAGCCGAGGCTGAAGCCTTGGTTCAAAAGGGATTCGAGGAATTTGGTAGCTTAGATATTCTGGTAAATAATGCGGGATTTAGTAGGCCAGCTATGTTACTAAAAATGAGTGAAGATCAATGGGATCAGGTATTAGATATTCATCTGAAGGGTGCATTTTTGTGTTCTCAGTTTGCTGCAAGGCATATGAAAGAGCAAAACAATGGAAAGATTATTAACGTAACCTCAGTAGCAGGTATTGTCGGCACAGTAGGTCAAATAAACTATAGCGCTGCCAAGGGCGGCCTTTTGAGTTTTACAAAATCAGCCGCAAGAGAGCTTGCAAGGTACAATATATGTGTAAATGTTATCTCTCTTGGTATTGTGGCCACGGATATGAC
>CAZBBQ010000011.1:0-3714 GCA_964489745.1 uncultured Desulfobacteraceae bacterium | reverse complement strand
TAGTTATATAACCGGCCAGCTACTTTGTGTTGATGGCGGATATGGAATGATATAATTATTATGTCCGTTGTCCATTGAACCCCTGTTTCAAGGGCAGGAGAAAAGATCTATTTATCCAACCTTATAGGAATAACTATAATAGCTGGGTGTAGCTACAAAGGGAGGGCAGATGGGATTTTTTCAAGAGACACTAAATTTGTTTTTTTATATTAAATGCCTAAAAGAAAAATACTACGAACAACTGACAACTAACTACTAACATAAGGAGGATTAAGATGGCAAATATACCGGATAAAATCCAGACATGGCAAATGGTTCAACCTACATCAAAGGACAGGGAAACAGGGGAGGTTACGCCAGGGAAGCTCGAGAGAAAGGAAATACCTGTCCCTGTATTAGACCCTGGAGACGTACTTGTAGAAATAGCTGGGTGCGGTGTGTGCCATACAGACCTGGGATTTTTTTATGATGGCGTTCCTAATGTAAACACACCTCCACTAACATTAGGCCATGAGATTGCAGGTACCGTCGTGGCAGGAGATGAAAAATGGATAGGTAAAGAGGTAATTATACCGGCAGTGATGCCTTGTAGAAAGTGTCTGCTTTGCAAGACAGGGAGGGGAAACAGGTGTTTAAACCAGAAAATGCCCGGTAACAGTCTTGGTATTTATGGCGGTTTTTCGAGTCATATACCTGTCCCAAGTGTAGACCTTTGTGAGATTAAAGACAGACACGGTATTCCGTTATCTCACTTTGCCGTTATAGCAGATGCAGCTACCACACCCTATCAGGCTGCCAAAAGGGCGGATATACAGCCAGGTGATAATGTTGTAGTCATAGGCATTACAGGTGGCGTCGGCCAATACGAGGGGCAGGTCGTAAAGGCATTAGGCGCTAAGACTGTAATTGGGGTAGCGCGTAATCAAGAGAAATTAGACAGGGCACTAAAATTTGGTGCAGATTTTGTTATCAACTCAACAGACAAGGATGCAAGAGCTATATCAAAAGAATTTAGAAATATATGTAAAGAACAGGGCCTGCCAAATTTTGGCTGGAAGATATTTGAAGTGACTGGGACAAAGCCAGGTCAAGATATTGCATTGACAATGCTTGGCTTTACTGGAAAATTGGTCGTCGTGGGATTCGGCCTTGCCAAGACGGAGTATGCAATCGGTCGCCTTATGGCCTTTGATGCCGAGATTATAGGCACGTGGGGGTGTTTGCCGGAATATTACCCAGCCGTCCTGGATATGGTTCTGGATGGAAAGATTAATATGGAGGAATTTGTGGTAACTCGCCCCATGAGCACTATAGCTGAAACCTTTGCCGAGGCCCACAAAGTGCCTCCTATGAAAAGGATCGTCTTGGAGCCTGATTTTTAAGGAGGTACATTAATTTTTTAATAATTTTAATACAGGAGGAAAAACTATGTCATTAGATTGGTTAGTTAGGGACAACGAAGTTAAGGATCACCAGCTTTTTGGAGATGAACACTTTGGCACAGAGCCGCCATGCACCATGTATGAGAAGAAACCTTTCTTTAACCCTGCTACAGGGGAGGCTGTGGAGGGGTTAACAGTTGCATGGGTAACATTAAACAATCCTGCGCAGTATGGTTCCTATACCACCGAAATGGTGAAAGGAGTGATTGCAGGTATGCACAAGGGGTCCATGGATAGGGATGTTCAGGCCATCATCTTTACAAGTATGGGTGACAAGGCATTCTGTACTGGGGGAAACACCAAGGAATATGCGGAATATTACTCTAAGAGGCCGTTTGAGTACGTGCAGTATATGGATCTTTTTTCCGGCATGGTAGATGCAATTTTAAAGGCTCGCAAGCCAGTGATTTGCCGCTGCAATGGAATGCGGATCGCAGGGGGCCAGGAAATCGGCCAGGCATGTGATTTTACCGTTGCTGCAGATACAGCCGCCTTTGGTCAGGCAGGGACACGCCACGGCTCCACACCAACAGGTGGGTCAACAGATTTTCTGCCTTGGAATCTGAGTATGGAACAGGCCATGTGGCAGGCCACAGCTAATGAGATGTGGAGTGCCGCTAAGATGGAAAGACTTGGCCTGATTACCAAGGCTATTCCCATAAAGAAAGACAGCAATGGGGAATGGGTACGGGACCCAAGAGTCATTACAGACAAATATGTGGATAATGGTGACATCGCCTACGGTGAGTTTAGGAAAGGCAGTGAATACAAAGAAGGCAATGCCATACTGAAGGGACTCGAGACAGATTGGTCTAAACTGGATGCCTTTGTCAACAATATGGTATGGACCTTTACAAATACGACCTTCCTCTGCCTGATGAATACGATCGAAAGCGTCAGGGTCAAAAAGAAGCATTACTGGGATATGCTAAAGGGCGGCCAGATTTATTGGTTGGGAGCAAATATGAATGCCGAAGCCTACCTTGGTTTCAATACCTTTAATGCCCAGAAAATCACTGGAAAGAAAGAGATGGATTATCTGGCCTATCGCAGAGGACTAGCGGAGGTAAGGACCTTTGATGATTCTTTCTGCGAGGAAGTGATACCGAAGCCACAGAAATAATTCAGAAACCCCGGGAGAAGAATTTTTCAGGGATAATGCAAGAGGTATGGCAGGCAGGGCTATGTAAGCAAGCCCGCCTGCCATTTTTTTAGAGAGAGGAGTGGATGTCATGGGATACGAACACATAGAAGTTCAATTCAAGGATGGCCTTGGGACAATTGCTCTGAACAGGCCGCCCGTCAATATCTTAAACATCGCTATGATGAAGGAGATAAATGAGGCCCTCGAAGCATGGAAGGACAAGAAAGATCTCAAAGTAGTGCTTTTCAATGGCAAGGGAAAATGTTTTTCCGCCGGTGTGGACGTAGGAGAGCATATGGGTGATTTGGCGCCTAAGATGATAGAAACCTTCCATGGCATGTTCAGGTTGATGGATCAATTAGGTGCGGTCACTGTAGCTTCTGTCTACGGATCCTGCTTAGGCGGGGGGTGTGAGCTGGCAGTTTTTTGTGATATGGTAATTGCCGATGATACCGCAAAATTTGGACAGCCTGAGATCCAGGTGGGGGTGCTTCCCCCGATTGCTGCCCAGATAATGCCACGGATTATTGGAAGAAAGGCTGCTATGGATTTGATTCTTTCAGGGCGGATTGTCTCTGCACAAGAGTCAATGGGTATGGGACTCATAAATAAGATAGTTGCAAAAGGTGATTTATCTCAGGGAACCGATGAATTCATAAAGCCGTATCTATCTCTTAGCGCCGAGGTTATACGGATTACAAAAAAGACTATAAAAGCTGGTCTGAGAGATGACTTTGAACCTTCATTAAAGATTATCGAAGAGATATATTTAAATGAATTAATGAGGACAACCGATGCTCAGGAAGGGTTAAAGGCGTTTTTGGAAAAGAGGACTCCTAATTGGAAGAACTGTTGATTGCTTGAAACTTGGTAAAATTTTAGCTCCACGAAAATTATTCCTGGTCTTTTATCAAGGTCAGAGAGTTATCATTGGTAAGATATATAAGCATGAGGATGTCTTTTTTTGCTCCTGTGAGTAAAAGAAGCGCGTGTATGTCTTTTTTTACTCATGCCCTTTAATAAATGCATTGGCGTGATCCCGATAATCGGGATGTGCCAGACTGAGCCCTGTACGCATAAGCGGATAAGGCCGAGTTGCTCTACATCCCGATTATCGGGATCCTATGA
>CAZBBQ010000010.1:13914-16041 GCA_964489745.1 uncultured Desulfobacteraceae bacterium | reverse complement strand
GGCCAATAAAAGGTGAATTATGGCTTTTTGATTGAAAGCTGTCTTTCTGTAGCACATATTCATTGTTTGTATCTATTACTGTTAAATCTGCCTCTTTTCCCTCTTCAAGCGTACCACCTTTTATGCTAAGAATAGAGGCAGGGTTATAGGAAAGCTTTGCTATGGCTGAAGTGAGATCCATCACCCCTTCCCTTACTAAGGCTAAGGTAAGGGGTAAAGCCGTCTCCAGGCCTATTATTCCGAATGCTGCCTTATCAAACTCTATGTCTTTCTCAATAGGGCTGTGGGGGGCATGATCTGTTGCAATAACATCTATTACGCCATCAGAAAGTCCCCGTTTTATGGCCTCTACATCCTTGGGTTCCCTCAATGGAGGATACATCTTGGCATTAGTATTAAAGCCAATCACAGCTGTGTGGTCAAGACTAAAATAATGCGGAGCTGTCTCAGCCGTTACAGGAATTCCTTGCTTTTTGGCCTGTCTAATAAATTCAACCGATCCTTCAGTACTCACATGGGCAATATGAACAGGATATCCCGTTAATTTTGCTAAAAGTATCTCCCGTACCACCATTATCTCCTCTGATGCCGCTGGAATCCCTGTTAAACCAAGCTTTGTAGAAATAGTCCCCTCATGCATAACGCCCTTATTTGACAGATCAAGATCTTGACAATGAGAAATAACAGGCAAATGAAAAAACCATGCGTATTCAATTGCCCTTCTCATAAGTTCACTGTTAGTTACTGGCCTCCCGTCATCAGATACCGCCACAGCGCCTGCCTGTTTAAGGTCACCAAATTCAGTTAATACCTCGCTCCTCGAACCCATGCTTATGGCTGCAATAGGATACACCTTTATCAAGTTGGCCTTTCGTGCCCTTTCCACCATGAATTCTGTAACAGATCGTGAATCATTGATCGGGCGTGTATTCGGCATACAAGCCACAGCAGTAAATCCTCCTGCAGCAGCTGCACGGCTTCCAGTGGCGATAGTTTCTTTGTACTCCTCACCTGGCTCCCTGAAATGCACATGCATATCAATGAGACCAGGAGTGATTATCATTCCAGATGCATCGATTATTTTTACATTCGCAGTAGTAGGAGTATTAAATTTTCCAGGGGGAAGAATGCTTTCAATCTTTCCCTTTTTTATAACAATATCCAGTTTCTTCTTTGTTGCAAAACGAGGATCTACTAATTCCCCGTCCTTAATCCAGGTTATCACCCTTACCTCCTCCAATTAATAGGTAAAGAAGGGCCATCCTTATGGCTACGCCATTGCTCACCTGATCAAGAATCACAGAAAAGGGACCATCAGCCAAATCTCCTGTTATCTCAACACCTCTATTGATAGGGCCTGGATGCATTATAATGACATCCTTTTTTGCCCCTTTTATGAGCTGCGTATTTAATCCAAAAAAAATAGCATATTCTCTCAGGCTCGGAAACAGAACTTTATCTTGCCTTTCGAGTTGAATCCGCAACAGCATGATCACATCTTTATTTTTTACTGCCTTTATTGGATCGAGTACTACTTTTACCCCTAATGATTCGACATCAACTGGAATCATGGTTGGAGGACCCGATACTGTCACCTCTGCACCCATTTTCCTCAAGCCTATTATATTCGATCTCGCTACCCTGCTGTGAGCTATATCGCCAATAATAACGACCCGTAATCCCTTTATCCTTCCCTTCTTTTTCTTAATAGTAAATAGATCAAGCAAAGCCTGAGTGGGATGCTCATGAATCCCATCTCCCGCATTTATTACCCCTGAATCAACATATCGAGCTAAAAGATGGGGGGCACCACTGGAGGAGTGTCTAAGGATAATAATATCTGGATTCATCGCTTGAAGATTCCGCGCAGTATCGATAAGCGTCTCTCCCTTTACCATACTACTGTCCGTTGCTGAAAGACTTAATGTATCAGCACTGAGTCTTTTTGCAGCCATTTCAAACGATGCCTTTGTTCTGGTGCTTGGTTCATAAAATAAATTGACAATACTTTTACCTCGTAATGTGGGGACCTTTTTGATATCTCTTGAGGAGATCTCTATCAATGAATCAGCAGTATCCAATATAAGATTTATATCGCTCACTGAAAGTTGATCCATTCCCAATAGG
>CAZBBQ010000010.1:11628-13814 GCA_964489745.1 uncultured Desulfobacteraceae bacterium | reverse complement strand
GCATTATCACCACTCCTGTGACCTGTCTTTAAAATCCTGATATACCCACCCTGATGGTCTACAAGACGATCTTTTATCTGATCAAATAATTTATGGGCAACCGATTTATCCATAATATAGGAAAGCGCCTGACGTCGCGCATGAAGATCCCCTCTTTTGGCTAAGGTAATCATTTTTTCAGCGATCGGCCGTAATGCTATTGCTTTCGCATGTGTTGTTGAAATTTCCTCATGTTGGAAAAGAGAAGTGACCAAATTTCTTAAAACAGCTCTCCGGTGCCCTGAATCACGTCCCAATTGTTTTCCTGCTTTTCTGTGTCTCATTAATCCTGATCCTCTTTCTTCTCTCCCTCTTCTTCCTCCACTTCCTGTTGAGGGAAGGGGAAATCTTCCAGTTCCATGCCAAACTGCAGATCCATTTCTTCCAGGATTCCTTTTATCTCATTCAAAGACTTTCTCCCAAAATTCTTGGTCTTTAGCATTTCACTTTCTGTCTTCTGAACCAACTCGTAAATATGCTTTATATTGGCATTCTTCAGACAATTGGATGAGCGTACAGAAAGTTCGAGCTCGTTTACAGATCTAAAAAGATTTTCATTTATCTTCTCTTCCTCTTCTTTTTCCTCTTTTTCTGCTTCTTCCTCTTCTTCTTCCTCAAAATTTATAAACGGGGTAGCCTGTTCCTTTAGGATTTTTGCACCAAAAGCTAATGCATCTTGTGGGATTACCGTTCCATCTGTCCAAATCTCTAAGGTCAACTTATCATAATCAGTCCTTTGACCAACTCTTGCGTTCCCAACTACATAGGTAACCCTCCTGACGGGTGAAAAAAGACCATCGATAAATATTTCGCCGATTGATTGATCTTCCGTTGCATTCTTTTCAGCAGGAACATACCCCCGCCCTGTTTTAACAGTCATTTCTGCACGCAAAACAGCATCTTTATTGAGTGTGGCAATATGTTGTTCTTTATTCATTACCTCCACTTTCCCATCACATAGTATATCACCAGCTGTTACTATCTTTTCCCCTTTATTATCCAGAAAGATTTTAATTTCTTCTTCCTCATCGATAACATTAAGGTTTACTCCCTTTAAATTTAAGATGATGTCAGTCACATCTTCTTTTACTCCAGGAATAGCGGTAAACTCATGTGGTACACCATCAAATTTTATAGAAACAATTGCTGCTCCCTGAAGAGAAGAGAGGAGAATTCGTCTCAATGAGTTACCAAGAGTAATCCCAAAACCTCTCTCGAATGGCTCACAAACAAATTTCCCATAGAAATCATTGGATATTTCGGTTTTGGTTTCTAACATCTTGGGTTTAATCAAATCTCTCCAATTTCTCTGAAATATCTTTTTCATAAATATACATTACCTCACGGAACGTGCCTAAGATTTAAAGTGTCTAAAATGAACGAAAGTCATCACAATTAATAACTAACGTGTCCAAAGTACAAAATATCAAAATGAAAATCTGGAAAATAATCTTTAAAATCCCTATCTTTCGCCACTTTAAATTCTTCAGGCACTCTATCTTATTTACTTGGAATAGAGCTCAACTATAAGTTGCTCATTGATAGGCATAGTTAACTCTTCACGATTGGGAAAGGCATTAACTACCCCACGAAAATTATCTCCATCAATCTCTAACCATGAAGGCATTTCTCTTCTCACAAATGTCTCCTTTGCCTCCAGGATCACAGGAATCTTCCAGCTCTTTTCTTTTACTGTTATCACATCTCCTTTTCTTACTTGAAAAGAGGGTATGTTTACCTTCCTTCCATTCACAGTAAAATGATTATGTCTCACCAGCTGCCTCGCTTGATTCCTGGATGAAGCGAATCCCATTCGATATACAATATTATCCAATCGTCGTTCTAATAATATCAAAAGGTTTGTACCTGTAATGCCCTTTTGCCTATCAGCCTTTACATAATAACTTCGAAACTGCTTTTCTAATATCCCATAGATTCTTTTTGCTTTTTGCTTTTCTCGCAGCTGTATCCCGTAATCAGAGATTTTTCCACCTCTCCTTTGTCCATGCTGACCCGGGGCATAAGAATGCCGTTCAAAGCCACATTTGTCCGTATAACACCTATCACCTTTTAGGAATAGTTTAATTTTTTCACGCCTGCACAACCGACATACAGCCTCAATATATCGAGCCAATATTTTCCCTCCT
>CAZBBQ010000010.1:8321-11528 GCA_964489745.1 uncultured Desulfobacteraceae bacterium | reverse complement strand
TTTTGGTGGTCTGCAACCATTATGAGGAATTGGAGTCACATCCCGAATCATGGTAACGGAAAAGCCATCCATTTGCAGTGCCCGTAAGGCCGACTCCCTTCCCACTCCAGGACCTTTAACTCGAACCTCGGCAGTTTTTAACCCCATTTCCATTGCCTTTTTTAATGCACTCTGCGCTGCTAATTGGGCAGCAAAGGGAGTACTTTTTCTCGAACCTTTAAAACCTACCTGTCCTGGACTCGATGACGCTATTACATTACCATTGATATCAGTAATAGTAACAATCGTGTTATTAAAGGTAGATTGAATATGTACAATCCCAGTTGAGACAATCTTCTTTTCTTTTTTACTCTTACTGGCTTTCCCTCTCTCTTTGGCCATTATCCCTCCGCAGCTTTATCTTCTACTTCTTCCAATTATCCTTCTCGGTCCCTTCCTTGTTCTCGCATTCGTATGAGTTCTCTGACCCCTTACAGGAAGACCCTTTCTATGCCGTAATCCCCTATAGGATCCCATATCCATCAAGCGCTTGATATTCATGGATATTTCGCGCCTTAAGTCTCCTTCAACCTGACAGGATTCATTGAGAACATTTCTTATTTTTGTTACTTCCTCTTCACTTAGTTCATCTGATTTAGCGCCCCTATCCACTTCGGCCATCTTCAGAATTTTCTGAGAATTATTTCTGCCTATACCATAGATATAGGTCAATGCTATGTCAACTCTCTTTCCCTTTGGTAAATCAACACCAGCAATTCTGGTCAATGCGATCTCCTTTATTAGTCTATTGAGTTTTGTTGTTTATTCGCAAACCCAACATGCACAAGAAACCTTGTTAGCCTTGTCTTTGTTTGTGTCGAGGATTATTACAGATCACCCTCAGCACGCCTTTTCTCTTAACTATCTTGCAATTCTTACATCTTTTTTTTATCGATGATCTCACCTTCATGCTCTATCTCACGCTCCTTAATCCCTTTTTCATAAATCCCTCATAATGCCTGGTCAATAGATGGCTCTCGATCTGGGTAATAGTATCCATGCCAACGCCAACTACAATTAAAAGTGCCGTCCCTCCAAAATAAAAAGGGACATTGAGTCTATACACTAAGAGTCCAGGCAAAATACATACAAGAGATACATAAATTGCTCCACTAAATGTTATCCTTGTGAGCACTCGGTCAATATACTCGGCCGTACTTTTACCAGGCCTAATACCAGGTACAAATCCACCATATTTTTTCATGTTATCTGCGACCTCGGTTGGATTAAAATGAATGGCCGTATAAAAATAACAAAAGAAAATTATAAACCCTACATAAAGTAAGGTATATATTAGATGCCCTGGCGCCAAAGAGCTTACAATAGCCTGAAGCCAACCAATCTGTTTAACATTTAAAAATCCTGCTATTGTAGCCGGAAACATAATAATGGAAGAGGCAAATATTGGAGGAATAACGCCTGCAGTATTAACCTTTAACGGAAGATGGGTGCTTTGCCCCCCATACATCTTTCTCCCTATAACCCTTTTTGCATACTGGACTGGTATCCGTCTCTGCCCTCTTTCAACAAAAACAATAACCCCAATAATTGCTATCATAAAAACGACTAAAATAAGACCAAAAAAAGGGCTCATCTCTCCAGTACTCATCAATCGAAATGTATTGCCAACAGCTGAAGGTAACCGCGCCACAATCCCTGCAAAAATGATTAATGAAATACCGTTTCCAATTCCCCTCTCTGTTATCTGTTCACCAAGCCACATCAAAAAAGTTGTACCAGCGGCCAATGTTATCATAGTCATCAGCCTAAAGCCCCACCCTCCTAAAGGAACAATCAAGGCTCCTCCAGGGCTTGTCATGCTTTCAAGGCCAACTGATATTCCAAAACCTTGTATAAGGCTAAGCCCTACCGTCCCATAGCGTGTATATCGTGTAATCTTTTTCCGCCCAGCTTCTCCCTCCTTTTTCAATTTCTCTAAATAGGGAACTACCACGGTAAGGAGTTCGATGATAATGGCTGCGCTTATGTACGGCATTATACCTAAGGCCATGACTGACAGCCTTCGTAAAGCCCCGCCTGAAAACATATCAAAGAGACCAAACAAGGTTCCCTGTCTGGAGCTGAAGAAAGCAGCCAAAGCTGCTCCATCGATACCAGGCGTTGGAATATGGCACCCAAGCCTGTACACGGCCAGCAATAAAAAGGAAATAATTATCCTCTTTTTTAACTCAGGAATCTTTGTGATATTTTGAAAACCGCCAATTACCATGAGACTATCTCTATCTCGCCGCCAGCAGATTCAATCTTTTTTTTCGCTGTCTGGCTGGCTTTATTAACCTTTATCTTTATTGGGTAAGATATTTCCCCTTCTCCCAAAAGTTTTACTGCATATGCCTTTTTTAACAAACCGCTCTTACGCAATGTCTCATCGCTAATTAATTCATCCGGCTTAAAATATTTAAGATCTTTTATGTTTATAATCTCATACTGTTTCTTAAAGATATTTGTAAAGCCTCGTTTCGGAATTCTTCTCTGCAGAGGCATTTGTCCACCTTCAAACCCTACTTTGACCCCTCCGCCAGAGCGTGAGTTTTGCCCTTTTGTTCCTCTGCCTGCGGTTTCTCCACTTCCCGAGCCTTTTCCTCTACCGATTCTTTTTCTCGTTTTCCGAGAACCTTTTGGAAATGTCAATTCATTCAATTTCATATAGACTCCTGTAAAACTATCCGCGCTCAGGTCAATATTTCTTCTGCAGTCTTTCCCCTTGATCTCGCTATCTCCTCTGGAGTTCTTAATGACATAAGTCCATTAATGGTAGCTTTGACCAAATTATGGGGATTATGTGAACGTAAGCATTTGCTCACAATGTTTCTCACGCCAGTCACCTCTAAAACTGCCCTGACAGCTCCTCCGGCTATAATACCAGTTCCAAGGCGAGCTGGCTTAAGCAGAACGGAACTCGCGCCGCAGACACCGACTACCTCATATGAAATAGAGTCTTTAAGAAGTGAAACTGGCCTCATATCCCTCTTGGCCTTTTCCCCTCCTTTTCTTATTGCCTCTGGTACTTCATTTGCCTTTCCAAGTCCAGCGCCTACCATCCCTTTCCCATCGCCAACAACGACAATAGCGCTGAAGGAAAACCTGCGGCCCCCTTTTACAACCTTTGCCACTCTATTAATATACACAACCTTCTCGTTTAATTGG
>CAZBBQ010000010.1:0-8221 GCA_964489745.1 uncultured Desulfobacteraceae bacterium | reverse complement strand
TTTTTAGAGCTTGGAGTCTATAACTAATCCTTGTATGCCAGGTCTGGGCCAGGGTTTCACGTAACTAAAATTTCAAACCATTCTCTCTTGCCGCATCAGCAAGCGCCTTCACACGCCCATGAAAGAGAAAGCCATTCCTGTCAAAAACAACCTCTGTAATACCTTTTTCTACCCCTATCTTCCCAATAGCCTCACCAACCGATATCGCACCTTTTATATTACCGCTAATACCTTTTGTGTTCGACTTAAGATTCTTAGATATTGTTGAGACTGTTAACATAGTTCTTCCTGTAGTGTCGTCTATGATTTGGGCATATATATGCCTCGCTGATTTAAAAACAGTCAAACGTGGTCTTTCAGGTTTCCCCTGTATTTTCTTTCTTACCCTCTTCTTCCTTTTCAAACGTGCCAATCTATTTTCTTTAATACAAATCATAATGAATGCATAAATTAAAAAAATTAATATTAGGCTTTCGCCCCTGTTTTTCCTGCCTTACGTCTCACCGTTTCTTCTAAATATTTAACACCTTTTCCTTTATACGGCTCTGGGGGTCTAAAACTTCTAATCTCGGCTGCGGTGATTCCCAAAAGTTCCTTGTCTATCCCGCTCAAAATCACCTTATTTTTTTTCTCAAGCTGCACTTCTATACCACGTGGAATATCATATTTAATAGGATTTGAATAACCCAGGTTAAATACCACTTGATTTCCTGAAAGTTCAACCCGATATCCTACACCAATTATCTCAAGGGTCTTTTTAAACCCCTGGCTCACGCCTAAAACCATATTAGCTATCAACGATCGGAAAAGACCTGAAAGTGATTTAGATTCTTTCGTGTTATCAGAAATTGACACGGTTATCTGCGAATTATCTATATTTAATGCTACTTTAGGATGAATAAGGCGGCTTAATTCCCCTTTTGGGCCTTTCGCGGACAACGTTTTGCCATCAAACGCAATCTTTACCTCTTTCGGTACAATAATCGGTTTTTTACCTATTCTTGACATGATCTATGCTCTCTCTGTGAACTTACTCTATACTACCAAACCGAGCAAATTATCTCTCCCCCTATGCCCATTTTTCTCGCTTCCCTATCGGTCAGCATGCCTTTAGAGGTAGAAACAATATTAATACCAAACCCATTCAATACCCTGGGTATTTTCTTATACCTTGAATACACCCTACAGCTTGGCTTACTTATTCTCTTAAGATCTTTAATGACAGAACTTTTATCCTCATTATATTTTAGATAAATCAATATACTGTCTTGCGGGCTGCCTTTAATTATCTTGTAATTCCTTATATACCCTTCAAATTTTAATATCTTAACGATATTGATTTTAATCTTGGAGGAGGGAACCTCCACTTTCTCATATGAGACCATGATCGCATTTTTTATCCTCACGATCAAATCCGCAATGGGGTCAGTCATGGTCATTATACATCTCCGTTTTTACTTACCTACCAACTTGATTTAGTGACACCTGGTATATCACCCCTTAAGGCCATATTTCTAAAACAAATCCTACAAATCCCGAATTTTCTTAAAAAAGCCCTACTTCTGCCACAAATAGGGCATCTATTATACGTTCGAGTGGAAAACTTTTGATTTCTCTTTGCCTTTATAATCAAAGATTTTCTTGCCAAAGCAAAACCCCCTTCTTATTTCCGAAATAACAATCCCATTTTTTCAAGCAGAAAGCGACCCTCAGCATCATTCCTGGTAGTAGTAACGATAGTAATATTGAGTCCCTTTACCTTGTCAATCTTATCATAATTTATCTCTGGAAAAATAATCTGCTCTTTAATGCCTAATGTATAATTACCCCGACCATCAAAGGCCTTATCTGATAAACCTCGAAAATCTCTTACCCTGGGAAGAGCTACATTAAAAAGCTTATCTAAAAAATAATACATCCTTTCGCTTCTTAATGTGACCATACATCCTATAGGCATTCCTTCCCTCAGCTTAAAGCTCGCAATTGACCTCTTAGCCCTTGTAATCACAGGTTTTTGTGCACTAATGAGGGTTAATTCCTCTACCGCTGAATCCAGGATTTTAATATTATGTATTGCCTCACCAAGGCCCATGTTGAGAACCACCTTTTCAAGTTTTGGCACCTCCATTACATTTCGATAGCCAAACTCCTTGATCATAACCGGTACAATCTCACTACGATATTTTTCTTTTAATCGAGACATAAACTTTAATTAACCTATTGTTATTTATCTAATATCTCCCCACACTTTTTGCAAAATCTTACCTTACTACCATCCTCAAGCACCTTTTTCCCAATCCTTGTTATCTCAGCGCACTTTCCACAGACAAGCATAAGATTAGATATATTAATAGGGCCCTCTTTTTCAACAATCCCCCCTTTGGCATTTTTGCCTCCAGGTCTTGTATGCCTTTTTACCATATTGAGTTTTTCTACTATAATCCCTTCCTTCTCGGTAATGATTTTCAATACTGTGCCAATCTTTCCTTTTTCCTTGCCAGCTATTACCATTACCTTATCATTTTTTCTTATGTAAAATTTCTTCTTCGACATAATAGATGCTCTTATGATTAAAGTACCTCAGGGGCAAGAGATATAATTTTCATAAATCCTTTCGACCTCAGCTCCCTGGCTACAGGACCAAAAATTCGTGTTCCAATTGGCTCCTTTTGTTGATTGATTAATACAGCTGAGTTATCATCAAATTTTATGTATGAGCCATCATCCCGCCTAATCTCTTTCACTGTCCTTACTATAACTGCTTTTAAAACATCACCTTTTTTTACCTTACTATTAGGCAAAGATTCTTTAACAGATACTACAATGACATCTCCCACCCTTGCGTATCTTCTCCGTGTGCCGCCAAGAACCTTTATGCAATAAAGTTTCCTAGCACCTGAATTATCCGCAGCATTTAATTTTGTCTCGGCCTGTATCATATTAGTTCCTAAGTGAACGAGAGCGTAAAGTACGTAACCTGCCTACTAGTTAGGCTAAATATATGATCTTCTCAACACCCTTAGCCCTTTTTAGGCGTTGTAAAAAGTTAACTTATAACTTTTAGCACTCTCCATCTTTTCATTTTACTTATCGGGCGACTTTCAATAATTCTTACCTTATCACCAATCTGACATATATTATTCAAATCGTGTACCAGGTATCTTGCCCGGTACTTAATATACTTTTTATATTTTTTATGCTTGGCCAATCTTTCGACTAAGACCTTTACACTCTTATCCATCGTGTTATTTAACACAACACCTGTCATCTCTTTTCTTTTTCTACGTATCTCCATATCATGACCCAGCATTATCTTTTATGTTATCTTTCTCATTCAATGCAGTTTTAATCCTGGCGATGTCCTTTTTTGTCTTTCTCATAACAGTATGGTTACTTAACTGGCCAGTGGCCATTTGGAATCGAAGGTTAAATAATTCCATTGCCAACTCCTTTTCGCGTTGTAGTAATTCCTGGGTACTCAATTCTCGTAATTCCCCTGCTTTCAATGTGTTATTCACTCCTACTTAAGAATTTAGTCGCAAATGGCAATTTATGACCAGCTAATCGAAACGCCTCTTTAGCTACCTCTTTATCAACACCTTCAATTTCATATAAAATCTTGCCGGGTTTTATTACTGCTACCCACCCTTCAAAATTACCCTTGCCCTTCCCCATTCTTGTTTCAGTGGGCTTCTTAGTCATTGGCTTGTCAGGAAAAACCTTTATCCATATTTTGCCACCCTTTTTCACCGCTCTTGTGATAGCTATCCTTGCCGCCTCTATCTGTCTGGCTGACATAAATCCGCACTCCTTTGCCTGCAAGCCAAAATAGCCGAACTCAAGATCTGAGCCTCTATAGGCTTTCCTTCTCATTCGTCCCTTTTGAATATTTCTATGTTTAACCTTTTTTGGGCTTAGCATAACGCGACCTTTCTATTCCCCCTTATTAGGCCAAATTTCGCCTTTAAAAATAGCTACCTTTATTCCTATCACCCCATAGGTTGTAAATGCTTCAGTAAATCCATAATCTATGTCTGCCCTGAGGGTATGCAACGGCACCCTGCCTTCCCTATACCATTCTCTCCTTGCCATCTCTGCTCCACCGAGGCGACCACTACAGGAAATCCTTATACCCTTCGCACCAAATCTCATAGCCAAATTAACACTCTTCTTCATTGCCCTGCGAAATGCCACCCGGCGAACTAATTGTATAGCTGTATTCTCTGCAACGAGTTGAGCTTCCACTTCCGGCCTTCTCACCTCTTTGATATCAATAAAAAATTCCCTTTTTATTTTTTTCTCTATTGCCTTTTTTAAATTCTCTATCTCTGACCCTCTTTTTCCAATTATAATCCCAGGTCTCGATGTGTAAATCCTCAGCCTTACCTTGTTAGCAGCTCTCTCGATCTCTATCTTAGATACACCAGCCTGATAAAGCCGCTTTTTTAAAAATCTCCGAATTTCCTCGTCTTCTATAACGAGTGAGGCAAACTCAGAACCAGCAAACCATATGCTATTCCATGTCCTATTAATGCCGAGCCTTAATCCTATTGGATGTACCTTTTGACCCACTAAATTCTCCTTCTAATCTGTTAGCCTGTAAGTCCTAAGCGATAATTTTAGGCACTTTAGTTTATTTTACTGACTTTAGGCGCTCTTTATAGGGTTATCTCTCATCGAGAATAACCGTCAAATGACTGCTTCTTTTTCTTATCCTCGTTGCCCTACCCATAGCCCTTGGACTAAATCGTTTTAACGTTGGCCCCTCATCAGCAAATATATGCTTTATAAACAAGCTGTCCACATCTGTATCAGGACGTTGGCTCGCATTAGCAATAGCAGAATTGACTAACTTACGTAAAATAGGGGCCCCTTTTTGCGGAGCAAAGGTTAATATGTTTAATGCTTCTTCAACCTTTTTCCCTTTTATCTCCCTCATAAGTAGTCGTATCTTCCTTGGAGATACCCGTATGTACTTTGCAATAGCCTTTATTTCCATATCTTACTCAATATATCAAGAATTCTCCACCCTATAGGCAGTATTGTTTCCCATCAGCAATTAATCTAATCCATCCATATGGAAAAGTAGAATATCCTATGAACCAATGGATGGGCCTTATTATTTCTTCCCTTTCAAACGAGATTTCTTATCCCCTCCGGCATGGCTATAAAATGTTCTTGTTGGCGAAAATTCTCCCAACTTATGCCCTACCATATCTTCGGTGATAAATACCGGAACAAATTTCTTCCCGTTATGCACAGCAAAGGTTAAGCCTATAAACTCTGGAAAAATAGTAGACCGCCGAGACCATGTCTTAATAACCTGATGACTGTTTTCCTTTATGGTTCTATCTACCTTCTTCGTGATACTATCATCCACAAAAGGTCCCTTTTTTACTGAACGTGGCAATCCTCTCTCCTTTCCTATTTTCTTCTTTTAATAATCAATCTATCACTTATCTTGTGACGTCTCGTTCTGAAACCCTTAGTAGGTACACCCCAAGGCGTAACCGGATGTCTACCCCCTGATGATTTTCCTTCTCCACCTCCAAGAGGATGATCAACTGGGTTCATAGCCACACCCCTTACATGCGGTCTTCTTCCTAAATGCCTCGATCTTCCTGCCTTACCAAGGGAGATATTTTCATGATCTAAATTCCCTATTTCACCAATGGTAGCCCGGCAGACTAACAAAATCATCCGTACCTCGCCAGAGGGAAGTTTCACTTGTGCGTACTTTCCTTCCTTAGCCATTAATTGGGCGTACCCGCCTGCACTTCTGACGAGCTGTCCTCCGTAACCGACATGTAATTCTATATTATGTATATGTGTGCCCATGGGAATATTTTTCAAAGGCATGGTGTTACCAATTTTTATCTCTACATTCTCTCCCGATTCTATCCTATTGCCAACCTGTAGTTTATCCGGTGCCAATATATAAGACTTCTCACCATCTAAATAGTAAAGGAGTGCAATCCTTGCAGACCTATTAGGATCATATTCAATAGAAGCAACACTGGCTGAAATATTGTCTTTCTTCCTTTTAAAATCAATGATTCTATATCTCCTCTTGTGTCCTTCTCCCCTGTGCCTTACGGTGATTCTTCCTTGAGAATTCCTGCCGCCGGATCTCTTTTTTGGTTTTAACAAGCTCTTTTCCGGTTGACTCTTTGTAATCTCTTCGAAGCTTGATACCGTCTGAAATCGTCTTCCAGGTGAGGTTGGATTATGCTTTTTTAGCGCCATATCTTTTTCCTTTAAACACCCTCAAAAAATTCGATATTTTCACCTGGTGCAAGTCTTACGATTGCCTTTTTCCAGTCTGGCTTTCTTCCAACATTCCTTCCTACCATGCGTTTCTTTCCTCTAACATTAATGACGGTTACATTTAGAACCTTTACCTTAAATATATTCTCAATGGCATTCCTCACCAATATCTTGTTGGCGTGTCTATCCACCTCGAATGTAAGTTGATTCACGTGTTCCTTTTGCTTGGTAGCTTTTTCTGTTATAAGCGGTCTTTTAATTATCTGATAAAAATCCATCACCGAACGAGGGCCTCCTCTACTATTCCTAAAGCTCCTTCAACAAATAAGAGATATTCGTGACGTAAAATATCATATACATTGAGTCCTTCAGCCCTTAAGAGTTTAACCTTTTTGATATTTCTTGAGGATTTTTCAAGGTTTTCATCTTCCCTTTCCGTAACTATGAGGGCAGTCTTTAAATTAAAATTCTTTAAAACATCAAAGAATTTTTTTGTGCTTATTTCTTCAAGATGAATGTTATCAACCACAAAGACTTGTCCTGCCTTGAATTTATCAGCTAAGGCCATCCGTAATGCTGCCTTTCTGATCTTCTTATTAACCTTGAATGAATAATCTCTTGGTACAGGCCCAAAGGTTACCCCTCCACCCCTTCTTATGGGTGAAGACGCTGCTCCTACTCGTGCTCGACCTGTGCCTTTCTGTCGCCATAGTTTTTTACTACTCGCCTTTACTTTCGATCTATTTTTTGTTGATGCACTTCCGGAGCGATAGCTTGCCAATTGACCCCTTACCACCTGATGAATTATATCTTCTCTGACAGAAACATTGAAGATTTCATCCTTTATGTCCCGCTCACGAATCTTTTCACCTTTTACATTATGTACATCTATAAGACCCACTATCGACTTGCTCCACATTAAATAATTTCTAATTTAATAGTACTAATCGTTTACCTTTACCTCTAAGAAACTCCCTTTATTACCAGGAACCGCACCTTTAAGCAAGAGTAAATTTTTTTCTTTTACAACATCAACTACCTTTAAGTTTTTAACTGTCACTTTTTCATTACCCATCCTACCAGGAAGTTTTTTTCCTTTCATCACCCTGCTCGGAGTTGCACTCGCACCAAGAGAACCAGGCACCCTATGGGATCGACAACCATGAGTTTTACCTCCTCCACTGAATCCCCATCTTTTCACCACTCCGCTGAAACCTCTCCCTTTACTCGTGCCCCTTACAGTTACTAAATCTCCAACATTGAATATCTCACTATTAATCTCCTGCCCGAGTTCAAATTCATCAATATCATCTACCTTTATTTCCCGTAACAAGTAGAATCCACCTTTGCCTGCTGCCTTTAGGTGACCGGATAGGGGCTTATTTATTCGCTTATCTTTTTTTGACTGAAAGCCTATCTGGATGGCATTATATCCCTCTTTGTCAACCCTCTTAATCTGAATAATATAACATGGGCCAACCTCTAGCACAGAGACAGGTACAGACTTTCCATTATCTCGAAACACACGTGTCATACCAATCTTTTTTCCTAAAATTCCTTTGACCATAGTTTCTGTTTCCCTAAAGCTTTATCTCCACATCCACTCCAGCGGCAAGATCCAATTTCATAAGGGCATCCACTGTCTGCTGCGTTGGCTCTAAAATATCTACCAGCCTCTTATGCGTTCGTATCTCAAATTGTTCTCTTGATTTTTTATCCACGTGAGGTGACCGTAAAACACAATATTTATTAATCTCTGTTGGAAGTGGTATCGGGCCAGCGATCTTTGCTCCAGTGCTTTGAGCAGTATCCACAATCTCTGAAACAGATTGATCTAAGAGTTTATGATCATACGCCTTTAACCTGATCCGAATCTTCTGATTATTCATAACTGTTTCGCCTTATTCCACTATTTCACTTATTACTCCAGCACCAACTGTCCTACCGCCTTCAC
>CAZBBQ010000009.1:0-18159 GCA_964489745.1 uncultured Desulfobacteraceae bacterium | reverse complement strand
GCCAGCCATTCCCTAAAAGGGGTAATGCCTGCTGTCGGTCCATAATTCAATGCAACGTGTCCTTTTTGTGCGATAACCTCTTCGTAGGTTTCTTTGATTTTCTCTAAGAGAAAGGTTGCGGGATCGGGAAGTCCGCCTGCGAAGGAGATAATTTCAGGGCGTTCAGCTAGTTTCAAAATTCCAACAACATCCGAATGTCCCATTGAATTGATACGGCTGGAGTAGAGGGTATTCCAGTTCATTTTGTATGTCCTCCTGAGGTATAAGCCCTTGTAGTAATGTGATTAATGTCTTAAATACCACTCAATTATCCCTCTGTTTTAGAAAGGATTCCATTCAATACCGTTGGCAGGAGCGCCCCAAACGATAAGCGTGACATGCTCCCACCAGCCCTTAAGTAAAGAATTACTACTATACATAAAAACCATTTTTTCTGCCGTAATTGGATTACCATTTGTCCATAATATGAAAAGATGTGATTTGTCTTTCATCTCGGGCCTCCTTTTATTATTTGTCGGTCGGTTGATGGAGCAGGAACAGTGTCTGTTTATCTTTATTTCTTAATTCGACACTATCTCAATATCAGACATTTATCAGACCTTTTTTTGTCTTTTTTTCTCTGTTTCCAATTCTTCAAGGACCTTAAAAACAAATCGTGCTGGCCAGTCTGCCATACCGCCACTCAGGGTTACTGCAACAGCAGTTGCTTCCAGAATCTCCTCACGACTTGTACCAAGGTCAGCAGCACTGCTGACATGATATTCAATTCATCCGTAGCATTTATTACTAATACTGATTCCCAATGCTATCAGTTCTTTATATTTCCGGTCAAGCACACCATCTTTCAGTGCATTAGCTTCAACCTCCCCAATTGCACGAAAAGTGTTGATACCGCTTCGGTACATCTGCAAATTGTACTTTTTCCTTGTCTTTCTTATCTCATTGCTATCAGGAAACATGGTGCCCTCCTTTGATAGATTAATCTGCTACCGTGGAATAGGTACCGCTGGCCGTTACTGTTAGCTGACGTAATAGGATAGCGTGTCCTTGTCCAGTCCAATGTGGACTTTTCCATTACTTATTTATTTTTACTATATTTGATTAAGGCTTCGTGCAGTTCTTCTGTATATGAGAATACCGCAAATTGTGGGACTACATATTCTCTCTTTATCTTGTCTATTTTAAGAAAAACAATCTTGGAAGGCCTTTGTTTATTCACTCTCTCGACTAAGCCTTTATCATACTCCTGAAGGTGTTTGAAACAGATGGTTTCTTTTTCTAACATTCCCTTATATGTATAAAAGACATTCCCTTTGTAAACAAACATTGCATAACCTATTGCTCCGCTATCACTATAAATCGATTCCTTTGAATTGAGCTCTATTGTATCGATCAAAACAGCAGCCACAATGTCAGCAGTTTGATAATTTGTTGTTACAAGGCTTTTAGGAAGATACTCTGGAAATTGTACTTTGGAACGGAGGAATTGACTGCCACATCCATAAAATGAAAATAAACAAAAAAGCATTATCAAAATGAAATATGTTTTTAATGTACTCATAACATTGTGCCAACTCGTTGGAGACCACCTGCCTCTATGGAGCTGAAAGTCCTGACATTTTCTAAGGGCGCAAGCGGAATAGTGATCAGGTGAAGAGACAAGGATCGACCGAATTCACTTTGGTGGTAAAGAACTTACAAATTCCTTGGCTTGATTCAGCCAACTCGCTAAGTCATGATCCGCCTGGAATCCCTCCTGCTCCACCATGACCCATCCTTTCATTGGTTTGCCGATGATATCAAATGGCCTCACATGTGGCAATGTGAGAACCTTATTGCCCTTTTCCTCGCCAAGTCGAAGAATGAGAAAGTCTTTGAGTACACCGCAGAACATATTTCCATTTAAAAGGTGACATACGCCCCGAACATATTCTTTTGATCTGTATTTTTCCAACTCGATGTGATTTTCTTTATTCTCATTTCAAGTTTTTCGTTATACGGCATGCTCTCGCCTCCTGAGTCAAATTCAAACCCTTAAAGTCTCGTTCGAAATCACAATCCTGATAGTGGGCCGTTAGATGCGGAATCAGGTCAAATGAATTGAATTGTTAGAGATCTCTTGTTCCCACTCATTTTAAATAAAGAGCATGAAATTCTTGAACGAGGAGCCTTAATTTATTTATGTAGTCTAAATTCGTTGTCTGTTTACATTTCATGCTATAGACGAGTATCTGATGAAGTAATCCGAGTTTCTTTTCATAATTTTTTGTATCAAACTTGATACGCTGAGTCATAAAATATTGCGTTGCAATCTCTTGAATTTCATCAGCATGACGCTCTTTATTTATAATCCAGCGAACAAGTTGATTAGAATGATGCTGTTTTTCCTTTTCAATTTTCATGATTTGATTCATAGATTTCTCAATAGTGGCAATATGTTCGTTCATCATGTTTATTCGCATCCCATCGTCGTAAATCCCACAGGGTATTTCGCAATGGGCAGATGCATTGGCAGTAAAAAAACAGAAAGAAAATAAGCTTACGAGAATAGTCAAAAATAGCTTGCTCATAACAATCCTCCTTCTTTGGGTGATGCATTATAATTATTGTCTACCTCTAATGGTGCGGCTCAGAGGCAGAAAAAGACGTTAGATTTCAACCTCATAGAGAACGTATTCACCGGATTTTCCTTTTAGGCCGGAGCGATACATTTTATGGCTCTTCACCAACCCTTGTACCTCCTCAAAGGCAGATTGAGAGATAAGAAGTTGTGTGCCAAAATTCTTATTCGCTGTTTCTATCCGGCTTGCCAGATTAACTTCGTCGCCGATAGCGGATATTTTACTCATCATGCCCGTATCAAAATTTCCCACGATGACTTTTCCAAAGTTTATTCCTGCTCTGATCCTAAACGATCGATCATATATCTGATTGAGATATTCGTTAAACTGGACTAAAGCCGTGTTCATACCGTGGGTTGCATTGATGGCATCCAATACAGGGTTTTTGCTATCTTCCATCACTCCGAACAACGCCAAGATACCATCACCCGCTACATCGCTGATAATGCCTTTATGGTGCACAATAATTTCGTTCATCGTTTGATAGTAGCGATTAAGAACATGCACAACGTCATAAGCGGGGAAAGCCTCAGCAAATTGTGTGTAGTTTTCGATATCGGTAAAGAGAATCGCCAGATCTTTCTCTTGTCCAAGTTTCGTGCCAGACCCATCCCCAAATTGTTTTAAGATGATTTCTCTATCCAAGTCATCAACAACCGAACGCCTAATAGCAATGTTTCCACTTATTTTGGTTTGACAGGCTAACCGAATATTCTGAGGAAATCCCAGTTTCTTGGCTACCTGCTTTTCTTTTTCATTTCTGGGAAGACAATTGCTCAATCCGTCTACAATATAGACACGACAGGTTGAACACCGGGCATTGCCACCGCAGACATGCACATGATTGATTTTGGCTTTGAGTGTGGCCTCTAGTATTGTGCTGCCCGGAGATGCAAAAACTGTCTCGTTATCTGTGTATGAGAATATTTCAAACATTCCTTCATCCTCTTTGATAATAGAAAGGGGTGACCAGTTACTTTACTGATTGGTTAGATAAGATTACTTTCGCATAGGCGACCCATGTGTGACCAGATTAACTATTTTAATCTGTTAGCCAGCATTTGGTTTCAAACGGTGGGACAGCAGTGATTAAAATTAATTAATAAATTTATAACTACGAAGGTTGTCAGGTTCAAGGTTCAAGCCCGCCCCGCCCGGATTATATCAGGATAGGCAGGCGTGCAACCGTGAACTTTGAACGTGAGTAGTAATGTACATTTAGCATTCAAATTATAAAATACTGAAATAGATTTTGTGATATGAGGTTACTGGATCAGGTTCGTGATGTGATGCGCAGAAAGTGCTATGCAATTCGCATTGAACACGCATATCTTAACTGGATAAAGCAATCTATCCTATTTCACAAAAAATGTCATCAAAAAGATATGGGAGAAAAAGAGAGAGAAAGCTTTCAAGACACACGAAAACTGTCAGTCCTATCGGACAAAGATAATGAGTTTTTTTTCAGTCTGGAATGTAACAATCTACCATTTTCTTTAATCCACGTCTTTATATTAGTAAATCATACATCTTCAAAGATCGGGGCTCTCTAAATATCTTGACAGAGAGCATAATAAATACTTAGCATAAAATGTTACGGTTATTAACAATTTCTTCCAGCTATGGAGCGAGATATGTCTGCTAAGCGTTCGGGTTTTATTTGGATAGTGATTGGATTAGCTCTTTTGATGTGTGGATGCCAGAATTCCGATTCTGAAGAGAAAATTACCCCTCCTGGGAGTAAAATAGTCGAGCTACCAACAGTAAAGGTTGTTCCAGTAAAGAAAGGCGATATCTCTGTTTCTCTTGTGGCTACCGGCACGATATTTCCTGAATATGAATCAAAGATTGGGCCAAAAATCTCCGGAACCATAGAGACAGTGTATGTGGATGAAGGGGATACAGTGCAAAAGGGCCAACCCTTAGTCCAGTTGGACCAAAAAAATATGCTCATTGCTGTACGCCAGGGTCAGGCAGCAGTCAGGGTAGCCGAGGCGCAGCTAAAAGAGGCAGAAGTGAAGGGAGAAAATCTAAAAAAAGAAAAGGAACGGCTGGCCCACTTATTAACAAAAAATGTGATTTCTCAGCAGAAATACGACGACATTGACACAGCCTATTCAATGGCTCTGACCGGGATGGAAGTAATCAGGGCCCAGATTTTAAGCAGCAGGGAAAACCTGGCAATGGCAGAACAAAAGCTCAGTGATACAGTAATTATTGCCCCATTTTCCGGCCTGATAGTGAAACGATTCATTAATCAGGGAGAGTTTGTTTCCACAATGCCCCCAAGCCCTCTTTTTTTGATGATGAATATCGACAAGGTAAAGACAGAGATTGGCCTGCCCGAAGTCCATATAGCTCGTATACACATTGGCAATCCTGTCGATATTACGGTCGATACCTACCCGGGGAGTATTTTCAAAGGTACGGTTTCGACGATAAATCCTATGGTAGACCCTGTGAGCAGGGCATTTACGGTAAAGGTTGAAATTTCTAATAAGGACCATAGATTAAAGCCCGGAATGTTTGCCAGGGTAACAATTTATCTTACGATACATAAAGGTGCCCTTATTGTGCCATTTAAATCAGTTATGAAAAGGGAAGGTGCTACCGTTGTCTTTGTGATTGAAGGTGCTACCGTGAGGTTACGAGCAGTTACCGCAGGCATTACCAATGAAGGAGAGATTGAGGTGATGGATGGCTTGAAAGAGGGAGAGGAGGTTATTATTGAAGGGCACTATGGAATGGCGGATAACACAACGGTACGAGTCGAGAGGCAATAGATGAATATTCCAGCATTTTCTGTGAATCGAAAGATTACTGTTCTTATGTTGACGCTGATTGTGTGCCTGTTTGGCATCATTTCCTTTACCAGGATTGGTATCGATATGATGCCTGATCTGGAATATCCCTTTGTATCTGTTATTACCACCTATGAAGGCGTAGCGAGCGAAGATATTGAAAACCTGGTCACCCGACCCATAGAAGAGGCGATCAGCACGGTCAAGCGGGTGAGCACTGTCAAGTCAATATCCAAGGAAGGCGTATCTGTGGTGATGGTAGAGTTTGAATGGGGCACCTTGCTTGACTTTGCTGCCCAGGATGTTCGGGACAAGATCTCATGGTTAGCGGACCTTATTCCTGAGGATGCAGACAGCCCCATGGTGGTTAAATTTAACATGTCTGACATGCCCATTCTTTTTTCCGGTATCACCGGAATGGAGAATACAATCAAACTCAGGCAATATGTGAAAGATAATATTAAAACCAGGATTGAGAGGTTGGATGGAGTAGCAAGCTGTTGGATTTCAGGAGGGTTGGAAAGAGAGATAAATGTGCTTGTTGATAGAGATAGACTGAGCGCCTATAATCTTCCTATCAACCAGGTTATCGAGACACTGAGAAGAGAGAATCTGAATATCTCAGCAGGACATGTGAGCAAGGGCTATACCGAGTATTTGGTACGAACCATGGGTGAGTACAAGTCCCTTGCGCCCATTGCTAATACTATTGTTGCTATCAAAGGTGGCACGCCTATATATATTAAAGATATCGCAACGGTCAAGGATACACATAAAGAGATCAGAAACTATTCCAGGACCAACAAGAAAGATTCGTTAGTGATGATGGTCCTTAAACAGTCAGGTGCAAATACCGTAAAGGTTATTGACCGAGTAAAAAACGCTATCGAAGAGATGAGGGCGGAGATTCCAGAAGGGGTTCAATTTCATGTGGTAATCGATCATTCCAGGATTATCAAGAAGGTGGTGAAGAGAACAAATTTCAATGCAATTGAGGGGGCTATCCTGGCCATTATGGTTATCCTCCTTTTCCTTGGCAATTGGAGGCCGACCTTGATTATATCCCTGGCTATACCTCTCTCCGTGGTTACTACCTTTATGGGTATTTATGCCCTGGATTATACCTTTAATATTATGACACTCGGTGGTCTCGCCCTTGGGATTGGTATGCTGGTTGATAATGCGGTGGTGGTCATAGAGAATATCTTTCGGCACTTAGATGAGTTAGGCGAAAGCAGAGCTGAGGCTGCAAAGGCTGGGGCAACAGAGGTTGGAATGGCCATAACAGCATCAACCTTAACAACGATGGCCGTTTTTTTACCCATGGTGTTGACATCAGGGATAGCAGGAAAGCTCTCGCGCCCATTAGCGATAACCGTATGCCTGGCACTGCTCGCCTCGTTATTCGTGTCCCTTACCATAGTGCCCATGGTTGCTTCCAGTATCTTGAGAGGAAAGTCAAAAGATACGAAAGGACAAGGTCCTGTGACGAGCAGGTTTGAACCTATCAGGAATATGTACAAAAAATCCCTTGTTTTTGCCCTCAGGCACAGAATACTAGTCCTTGGTGCCACGGCTCTCCTCATTGCCGGAACAATCTCTATGGTCCCGCGGTTAGGTATGGAATTTATGCCAAAGCAGGATATGCCAATATTATCCATGATGGCAAAGATGCCGGTAGGTACCAACCTGGAGGAAACCAATAGAGTAATCAACCAGATTGAAGATGACGTGCTTGCCCAACCTGAGACCCTGTACATCACAACATTTATTGGTCTTTCTGAGACGACCAAGATGGATCTTGCATGGGGTATGGGTGCTGCAGATGTGAGTGAGGCCCAGATAATGGTGAAACTCGTTGATAAAGAGGAAAGGGTTCGATCATCAGATGAAATAACAGATGCAATACGCGGGAGACTTCCAAAAGTACAGGATGCCGAATTCAATTTTATCGATATCGGTGAGATTATGATGGGCGGTGGAGGAGAGTCACCGATCGAGATTAAGGTCTTTGGTAAGGATCTTTCAATCCTTAAGGAAATTAGTACATCCATTGTGAATAACTGCAGGGATATCCCTGGATTCAAAGATATTGAGCTGAGCCTTAAGTCTGTCAAGCCAGAAATTCAGATAAAGGTAGATAGAGAAAAGGCGGCGCGATTAGGGCTCACGGTTGGGACGATCGGCAGGACGGTAAAAGAGGCATTTCTTGGAATAGTGGCCAGTCAATATCGGATAGCAGGTGACGAATATGATCTCAGGGTACGGCTTCAGGATCTTGACCGAAACTCTGTGAGCGACATACGCAATATTAGTATCTCCTCTCCCTTAGGTCCTCAGATACCCCTTTATCAGGTGGCAGAGATTGGGTATGGAAAGGGGCCGGTTGAGATAACAAGGGAGGATCAAGAGAGAAAGGTTACGGTAAAGGGAAATTATTTCGGAAGAGATTTGAGCAGCATTGTAAAAGACATCAAGGAGAAGGTATCCACAATGAGGCTTCCCGAGGGATATTTTGTAAAATTTGGAGGACGCTATCAGGATATGCAGGAGGCATTCTCTTCCCTGTCATGGTCGTTGCTTATCGCTATTTTGCTGGTCTATATGATTATGGCAGCCCAATTTGAATCGCTTGTGACACCCTTTGTCATTATGTTTACTGTTCCCTTGGCATTTATCGGTGTGGTGTTTGGCCTGTATGGGTTTGGGAAGACCTTATCTGTGCCAGCCCTCATGGGCGTTTTGATTCTTACAGGCATCGTGGTAAATAATGCTATTGTTATGATAGACTATATCAATAGATTAAAAAAGAGCGGGATTGAATTTGGAACAGCTATTGTGGAAGGGGCATCAGTGAGGGTTCGCCCTATTCTGGTCACTGCCATTACCACCATCCTTGGAATGCTTCCAATGGCCTTAAGCCATACGGAAGGAGCGGAACTGAGATCACCCATGGCTGTAGCGGTAGCTTCAGGGTTGCTGTTTTCTACCTTTCTTACCTTATTTATTATTCCTATTGTCTACAGCATTGTGAACAGGGTTTCATACAGGAAGGGTTAAACGGCCCTTTTTTATTGCGTTCTGGAAAAGCCATGTCCTCTGGGTGTTGATTTGTTATTCCTTGCCTGTCTCCTTAAGGGTATCCGTAAATATCTTATAGAACTTTTCATGATCAGGAATGGTCTTGGTGAGTATAAGGCGTAACTTGGAAAGATCAGTAGGGTGTATTACAAGATTAGCGCTTAATGTAAAGGCCGTCATATTATCCATAGTCTTGAATTTGTTGCTTACCAGAGCCAGAAAGACCTTTCTTCTTATGCTCATAGAAAGATGATTCAGATAATGAGTTACCGGGCTGCCTTCAAGGCCCTGCCCACCAAAACCATCAGAAAGGATAATCAGGTCAAAGTGATGAAGGCGGAGTTTCCCCATTGCATCTTGTATTGATGGGGCTACAATAGGTTTGTATGATAATTTCTCTAAAACAGAACTAATATCCTTTATTTGCCCATCATCTCCATGCAACACAAGAGCCAATCTGGTTCCTTCCTCAAAGAGCTCAAGGGGGCTGCTGTTTTGCTCACGTTCATCTGTTTCCCTTGAAACTATATCCTTATCAGGCTTCCGTGTATCTACCGTTATTTTACCCTTACACTTTGGGCAGGCAATGCTTACCGCTTGATTGGGTGGCAACTTTTCATCCGGTATCTTGAATGCCGCCCCACATGAATCGCATGTCACATCCATAACTCACTCTCCTGTTTTAGGTAGGTACTCCATAATAAGATGAGGCATTGATCATTATATTGTTTTTCCGTATTCCTTATCTACCTCAAGGCCTTCTATAGCTGTTGTCTTTTCACCCTTGGTTGCCTTGATGGAATCGATTTCCCTTCCGACGACTGCTTTATGTGATGCATAGCCGAGAGCTGTTTCTTCAGTGATAAAACCATCTTTATAGTGATCTCCAATACATTGATCAAATGTCATCATACCAAAGGCCTGGCTATTTTCCATAATATCATAAAATGTATTTTCCTCAGTTTCGCCATGGAGGATAAGGTCTTTTACTCTCATGTTTGTACCTAATATCTCAAAGGCGGCCACACGGTCTCCTTGGATTTTAGGCATGAGCCGTTGGCATACTATCCATCTGATGGTGTCGGACAGCCGAATTCTGATCTGTTTTTCCTCAACTGTGTCAAACATACCGATAATCCTGTTTATTGTTTGCCCTGCATCCACTGTGTGAAGGGTACTCAAGACAAGATGCCCGGTCTCGGCTGCAGACAGGGCTATCTCTACTGTCTCCACGTCCCTCATTTCACCTACCAGGATAATCTTTGGCGCCTGACGCAGGGCAGCCCTGAGTCCTGAGGCAAATTCATCAAAGTCGGTACCCATCTCTCTCTGGTTAAATGTGGCAGTTTTTTGGGAATGGATGTATTCAACTGGATCCTCCAGAGTAACAACATGGGCTGATCTTTTTTCGTTTATTTCATTTAAAAAGGCAGCGAGAGATGTCGTCTTTCCGCTTCCAGTAGCTCCGGTAACAAGGATTATACCATTCAATACCCCTGTCATTTTGTAGAAGGCTTGAGGAAGTTTCATTTCTTCAATGGTTGGCACCCTGGTTGCTAATTGTCTCATCACCACAGAATAGTATCCTTTTTGAGAAAATACATTTACCCTGAAGCGCGCCTTGCCAGCCAACTGGTATGATAAGTCACAGGAGCCTTCTGTGAGAAGGGTTTTGGTGAGCCTTCTGTCATTATTAAGCATGTTAAGGGCAAATATTTCTGCCTGAAAGGGAGTTAATCGGTCAACAGGGGGCTTAAGAGAAACCGGCTTCAATTCTCCAGAGGATTCTACCTGAAATGGTTTGTCTACGGTGATATTCAGATCGGAGACATTTTCATATGACTCCAGCATAGCCCCCAGGATATGATCTATCTGTTGTTTTCTCATTGCTATGCTCCTTTATGTTTAGACCTCTGTAAAATCTTCAGGAGGTTTTTTGAGAAATGGAAGAAATTTAGACTTGTCATTACATTTTGCATATGCCTCTTCCGCGCTGATCCTCTTTTTGCTTAAATGTTCCATTATAGAATCATCTAATGATTGCATTCCGTGTTTCTTTCCTGTCTGGATAGCGGATGGGATTTGAAATGTTTTTCTCTCCCGTATCAGGTTTCTCACTGCAGGGGTGGCAATCATAATCTCGAGGGCTGCAACCCGGCCCATCGAATCCATGCCTGGTGTATCAACCCTTCGAAACAGACTCTGGCATACGACAGCCCTCAGTCCATCTGACAAGGTACTTCGTATCTGTTCCTGTTGTTCGTTAGGAAACACATCTATCACCCTGTCCACTGTCTTAGCAGCAGAGGATGTATGGAGTGTAGAAAAGACGAGGTGGCCTGTCGAGGAGGCTTCGATTGCAAGCTCGATTGTCTCCAAATCCCTCATCTCGCCAACCAGTATAATATCCGGATCCTCCCGAAGTGCTCCCCTCAATGCAGCGGAAAATGATTTTGTATGAATTCCAATCTCTCGGTGATTTATTACGGCCTTTTGGCTTACATGAACAAACTCAATTGGATCCTCAACGGTGATGATATGATCCTTCCTATTCTTGTTGGCCTCATTGATTATGGCTGCAAGTGTGGTTGACTTTCCACACCCGGTTGGTCCTGTTACCAGGACAAGCCCCCGTGGCAGTGTAGACAGCTGTCGAATAACTGGTGGAAGGCCAAGTTCTTCGCAGGTCAGAATTTTATCTGGTATTTCTCTGAATACTGCACCCACACCTCTTTTCTGTCTGAAAAAATTTGCCCTGTAACGAGCTAATCCCGGTATCTCATAGGCAAAGTCAACATCTCCTGTCTCTTCAAATATCTTGATTTTGTGCTCAGGGGCTATTTCGTAGAGCATGGTCTTGAGGTTATCGTCATCCAATTCCTTGTATTTTACCCTTTCCAGATCCCCCCTGATTCTCAAAACGGGTTGTTGACCGGCTGCCAGATGAAGGTCTGAGGCTTTTTGATCATTCATAAGCTTAAAAAAGGCATCAATTTGGGCCATAATTATCTCCCTTTACATATAGCAATTAAACAAGCGTCCTATCCTAATATTTGTTATGTATATCATATAGATGATTGTCTTCAAACATTATTTTTATGCACATGAGGTAATTCGCCTTATTGTCACGCCGTATTCCTTTATAAAATGGAAACCCTTGACATTATTTAAAACCCTCAATATAAAAACTATCTACAAGAAAGAGTATTAGAGAACAATATTAAAAAAGAGGAGAACCGTGGACAGCAAAGATACACTTATAATCAATGGAGATGAATTTTCCTTTAAGCCTGGAGACACCATTTTTCAGGTTGCTGAGAGAAACGGCATTGATATCCCGACTCTCTGTTACAGCAAAGGATCGAATCCCACTGGGGCCTGCAGGATATGTGTGGTTGAAGTAAAAGGCGCTCGAAACCTTCTTCCTTCCTGTGCTACCCCTGTTTCTCCGAATATGATAGTGGAAACAGAATCAGAGAGGGTTATAAAATCCAGGCAACTGAATATAGAACTGCTTCTCGCCTCAGGGCACCATAATTGTATTACCTGTGAGAAAAATGGTGATTGCCGACTCCAGGATCTTGCCTATAGGTATAAGGTTGAGACAGTCAGGTTTCCAGAAAGTATAACTCTATACGAAACCGAGACAAACGCCCTTATTACCAGGGATTTTTCTCGATGTATTCTATGTGGCCGCTGTGTTCAGGTATGTAATGAAGTTCAAGTCAACAAGGCTATTTCATATGGATACAGAGGGTCTGCATCTAAGATTGTTGCTGTGGGTGATCTTCCTTTGAATGAGTCTGATTGTGTCTTTTGTGGGGAGTGTGTTCAGGCCTGTCCGGTGGGCGCCTTGACAGAAAGCTCAAGCCGCTTTCAAGGACGGCCATGGGAGGTAGAAAAGGTTCAGACAACATGCCCGTATTGTGGAGTTGGGTGCCAGATGAATCTTCATATAAAAGATAATAAGGTGATAAAAATAACAGGCACAGAAGATGTTGCGCCCAATTTTGGCAGCCTTTGTGTCAAGGGTAGATTTGGGTATGATTTTATTAATAGACCTGAAAGACTTTCTGCCCCGCTTATAAAGGAAGGTGGAAGCCTTAGGAATGCATCATGGGATGAGGCCCTTTCTTTAGTTGCTAAACGATTGGGCGATATAAAGTCTCAATATGGGCCGGATTCTATTGGAATCTTCAGTTCTGCGAAGATAACAAATGAAGAAAACTATATTGCCCAGAAGTTTGCCAGGGCTGTTGTTGGCACAAACAATGTTGATCATTGCGCAAGACTTTGCCATGCTTCAACAGTCGCTGGTTTAGCAGCAGCCTTTGGATCAGGCGCAATGACAAATTCAATAGCTGATATAGAAAAATCAGAGCTTATTCTGGTTACCGGTTCAAATACAACAGAGGCTCACCCTATTATATCTTCATATATTAAAAGGGCAGTTGAATTGGGAAGAACAAATTTGATCGTAATAGATCCTCGAAAGATAGAGTTAACTAAATTTGCCACCCTCTGGCTACGGCAAAACCTGGGCACCGATGTAGCCTGGGCAAATGGCATGATGCACGTGATTATAAGTGAAGCCCTTTATGACAAGAAATATGTTGAAGACAGGACAGAGGGTTTTGATGAGTTACAAAAGACGGTTGAGAAATATGATCCTGAATTTGTAAGTAAAATAACAGGTATCCCTGCTGATGATATAATAAAGGCAGCGAGGATGTACGCTAATTCACAACCTGCCTCTATATTTTTTGCAATGGGGATAACCCAACACACCACAGGCACGGATAATGTTAAGTCAATGGCTAACCTGGCAATGCTTTGTGGTAATGTGGGCGTACCAGGAGGAGGGGTAAACCCACTCAGGGGTCAGAATAATGTTCAGGGTGCCTGCGATTTCGGGGCACTGCCAAATGTATTTAGTGGTTACCAGCCAGTCGGAGATCCTACCGTAAGAGAAAAGATGGAAAAGGCATGGGGGGTAAAGGGTTTGCCAGAAACTTTGGGATTAACAATAACAGAGATGGTAACAGGGGCTGCACAGGGTAAGCTAAAGGCCCTTTATATCATTGGGGAGAACCCGCTTGTGTCAGACCCTGATATAAATCATGTTGAACCGGCCTTAAAAAACCTTGATCTTTTAGTGGTGCAGGATATCTTTCTGTCAGATACAGCACAAATTGCGGATATTGTCCTCCCTTCGGCATCATTTGCTGAGAAGAATGGAACATTTACAAATACTGAGAGGAGGGTTCAGTTAGTTCGCAAGGCTATAGACCCACCTGGCAAGGCAAAACAGGATTGGGAGATTATATGTGATTTATCTAATCGAATGGGATACCCAATGGAATATATAGATAGCAAGGCGATCATGGAAGAGATGAATAGCGTAACTCCTTCATATGCTGGGATCAGTTCCTCAAGATTAGAGAAGGGAGGCCTTCACTGGCCGTGTCCAACCCCTGACCATCCAGGAACTCCTATATTACATGTCGATAAATTCACAAGGGGACGAGGCCACTTTCATGCAATAGAGTATATCCCGCCAGCAGAGGTGCCGGATGATGATTACCCCCTTTATCTGACCACAGGGAGGGTTCTTTACCACTTTCATACTCGAACCATGACTATGCAATCCGAGGGTCTGAATGAACGAGCCCCGGAATGCTTTGTTGAGATCTCCGCACAGGATGCCAGGGATTATAATATAAAACAAGGAGATCTCGTAAGGGTAAGCTCAAGAAGGGGGGAGATTCAGGCTATGGCAACGGTCTCTGACCGGGCGAAAAAGGGGACTCTATTTATCCCATTTCATTTTGCCAAGGCAGCTGCAAACAGGTTGACTAATCCTGCTCTTGATCCAATTGCCAAGATACCAGAGTTTAAGGTCTGCGCTATTAGAATTGAAAAAGTATAGGTATTAGGGAGAAAATAGATGTCAGAGATACAATTAGGTCCCAAGAAAGAAATAACACCTGATATGTGGGGAGAGATGGACAAAATCATCGATAGCTATAAGGATAAACCAGGTTCTCTTATACCTGTCCTTGAGGAATGCCAGAATGTCAGCGGGTATCTCCCGATAGAGGTGCAGGAGAGGGTATCAAGAGGTCTAAATATACCTGGAAGTACAATCTATGGTGTAGTATCCTTCTATTCCTTTTTCACTATGGTTCCAAAAGGCAGGCATACCATAAAGGTGTGTCTGGGGACAGCGTGTTATGTGAGGGGGGGAAAGGCGAATTTAGATTTTATAAAGGATGAATTTGAAGTTGAAGTAGGGGCTACTACTGCAGATTTTAGGTTTTCCTTAGATTCGGTCCGATGTCTGGGGGCATGCGGAATGGCCCCTGCTATGGTAGTAGATAAAGATACATATGCTCAGGTTAGCAGAGGGAATATAATGGAGATCCTCGAGAGGTATAAATAGGAGTAACGCAATGGGGAGAATAAACAGAAATCAATTAAATGAAATAAGGCTTAAAGGGAAAGATATTATTGATATTCGTTTAGGTAAGGTACCTATAAAAGCTGATGGCGAAAAACATTTGATGCTGTGTGGCGGCACTGCATGTTATGCAAGTAAAAGCGAACCAGTGAGAGATGCCCTTAAAAGAGAGGTAGAAACGAGAGGGCTTTCAAATAGATGTAAGGTTATAGAGACCGGAAATGATGCATTTGCAACCTTGGCCCCAGTAATGGTTGTCTATCCAGAAGGCGTATATTATGTCCATCTTACCCCGGATGACGTGCATGATATAGTATCCCAACACCTTATTAATGGGAAGCCGGTCGAACGGCTTTTTTACCGGGATATTGAAAATGATAAGCCTATATCTAAAATGATGGACATACCGTATTTTTCTCATCAAAGAATGGTAACCTTAAGGAACCTGACCCTTATAGACCCTGAAAACATAGATGATGCCATTGCTCGGGATGCCTATCAAGGGGCAGCAAAGGCATTGATCGATATGGCAGGAGAGGAAATTATTGATCAGATGAAGATTTCAGGGCTCAGGGGTAGAGGAGGAGCGGGATTTCCTACAGGAATGAAATGGGAATTTGCCAGCAGAGCCAAAGGTGCTGTTAAATATATTCTCTGTAATGCTGATGAGGGAGATCCTGGTGCCTTTATGGACAGAAGTGTTCTTGAGGCAGACCCACACGCAGTATTAGAGGGGATGATCATTGCGGCTAAGGCAATCAATGCCCATCAGGGGTATATTTACTGCAGAGCAGAGTACCCCCTTGCAATAAAAAGACTTAGCATAGCAATAGGGCAGGCCAGACAATATGGCCTTTTAGGGACCGATATTCTTGAAAGCGGATTTGACTTTGATTTGGAGATTTACCAGGGAGCAGGAGCATTTGTGTGTGGAGAAGAGACTGCCCTGATGACATCGATAGAAGGAAAAAGAGGAATGCCCAGGCCGCGGCCCCCTTTCCCAGCGCAGGAAGGCCTATGGAAAAAACCAACCGTTTTGAATAATGTTGAAACCCTTGCAAATGTTGCACAGATTACTTTAAATGGGGGAGAATGGTATGCCAGTGTTGGCACCGAGTCGAGTAAAGGAACCAAGGTTTTTGCCCTTTCCGGAAAAATAAATAATAGTGGCCTGGTAGAGGTTCCCATGGGAATGCCATTAAAGAATATTATCTATCAAATTGGAGGCGGGATACCAGAGGGCAAACGTTTTAAGGGAGTACAACTGGGCGGTCCATCAGGGGGATGCATTCCTTCGGAGCTACTCGATACTGTTACGGAGTATGAGGCTATCACCAGGACAGGGGCTATTATGGGTTCTGGCGGTATGGTTGTAATGGATGAAGATAACTGCATGGTAGACATAGCAAGATTTTTTATGGAATTTTGCCAGGAGGAATCATGTGGGAAATGCACCCCGGGAAGGGAAGGAACCAAAAGGATGCTGGAGATACTTATACGTATAACAGAGGGAAAGGGTGAACTTTCTGACATTGATACATTGGAAGAGCTTGCCCTGATGGTGAAGGATTCTGCCCTGTGTGGTTTAGGACAGACTGCGCCAAATCCAGTTCTGTCAACATTAAGATACTTCAGACACGAATATGAAGACCATATTTTGGAGCACCATTGCGAGGCAGGTGTTTGCACGAATTTAGTTAAGGCCAAATGTATAAACGCTTGCCCTCTTGGACAAGAGGTCCCTGGATATATAGCCTTGATAAAAGAGGAACGATTTGAGGAGGCCATAAGGTTGATACGGCAGACCAACCCAATGCCCGGTACCCTTGGGAGGGTATGTGACCATCCTTGTATGGATGTATGTGTGAGGGCCCAGACAGACGAGCCCATCAATATCCCAAAGATAAAGAGGTATGCTGCGGATATGGCTCGTGAGAGAGGGATTGTTGTAGAATTTAAAAAGGCAAAAGGAAATAGCGAGAATATTGCAGTCATAGGTGGTGGCCCCAGTGGATTAGGTGCAGCGTATTATCTCAGCCTTATGGGATATAATGTGACCATATTTGAGGAACTACCTAAGCTTGGAGGAATGCTCAGGTATGGGATTCCTGCCTACAGGCTTCCACGAGATATCTTAGATGAAGAGATTGACTATATGATAAATACAGGTATAACTGTAAGGACAGGGGTAAGAGTTGGCAGAGAGATTTCAATGGAAGAGCTGCAAAAAGGCTTTGATGCTATCTTTGTCGGCATTGGTGCTCATAGGAGTCAAACCATGGGTATCCCCGGGGAGGATAGAGAGGGGGTTTATGGAGGAGCAGAATTTTTACGCCAGGTAGAGCTCGGAACCCCTCCTGCGATTGGAAAAACAGTAGCGGTAATAGGCGGTGGTAATGTTGCAATCGACGTGGCGAGAATATGTAGGCGAATGGGATCTGAAGTCACCATACTCTACAGGCGGGAGCAAAAGGATATGCCCGCAGCGATAGATGAGATAGAAGATGCCCTTGCTGAGGGGATCAATTTGAGAACATTGATGATGCCTGAGTCCATTGCGAAAGTCGATGGAAGGCTGGCCTTTACCATGCATAGATGTAAGCCAGGGGGATTTGATAAAGACGGGAGAAGAATACCGACTCCCATGCCTGGTGAAGTTGTAGAGGAGCAGTACGATACTATATTCACTGCTATTGGACAGGTTTCTGATGCAAGTTTAATAAGTACTTTAGATTTAAAAAAAGGATGGATTACAGTAGACAGGCTAACACTCAAGACAAATCTGGACAATGTTTATGCCGGTGGCGATGCGGTAACCGGGCCTGCAATGGTAGTAGATGCCCTGGCAGCAGGGAAAAGGGCAGCGATAGCTATCGACAGGGATCTTTCAGCAAAGAGGAGAGAGAAACCCTATAAAGAAAAGCATGATAAGATATTTATCACCATGAAAGTGCCTGAGGAGATTGTGAAGCAAGATATGGCGAGAACTCCTAAAATTTCTGCTGAGGAAAGAATTAAAGATTCCAGAGAGGTCGAACGTGGCTTTGACATAGAGACAGTTAAGAGAGAATGCGCTCGATGTCTGCGGTGTGACGTAAAGATTGATTAGGATATAGTATGAAATGGATAGATGAAGATGCCGGCATGCACTACGAGGGGACGTGTATTCGACCTCCAAGTGAGGCAAATAGCATTC
>CAZBBQ010000008.1:13959-18595 GCA_964489745.1 uncultured Desulfobacteraceae bacterium | reverse complement strand
CCTTTCTGATATCAACATCATCGTCAACAACAAGAACCTTCTTCATGATGCATCCCCCTTTTATTATTTCTTAGCGTTACTAATCAGCCACAAAGACACGAAGCCTCCAAGGTTAGACAATTTACAATCTGAAATTAGCAATGAAAATTAATAATTGATAATCTTTCATTAACCATTTAATACCCTTTGTGTCTTGGTGATTTCGTGGCTAAATAGTTATTCTTAACTTAAAATTAGCTTTAATCCTCTTTTTCGGTCGCTCCCGATGTGGCTCCATCTTTATATGGCAGTCGTATGGTAAACGTTGATCCCTCTCCGGGTTGTGAGTTTACAGTCATGGTTCCACCATGTTCCTGCACTATCTTCTGGGTATTCAGGAGACCAAGACCAGTGCCTCTTCCCTCTTTGGTGGTAAAAAAACTGGTAAATAGCTTTTTTTTGGTCTCTTCATCCATACCACAACCGTTGTCAGATACCTCAAATCTGACCGTGCCATCATCTTCAAGAAGTGTCCTTACCTGCACCACCCATTTCTTCTCTTCATTAGAGTCATAAATACAGGCATCTATGGCGTTTGAAACCAGATTAAGCAAACAGCGATGAATACCTTTAGGATCCATAACTGCCTCTCCCATGGATGGATCAAAATCTTTAATAATCTCTATACTATATTCCTTTGCGCTCTCTTGCGTAAGTTTACAGACATCATCTGCAATCTCATTGGGAAAACATTTTTCATACTCAGGCTTTCGTTCTCTGGAATACTCAAGCAGATCAAGAACCAGACCAGAAATCCTGCCCATGTTACTTTCTACCAAATCCCAGCCGTCCTTAAGAGAATCTGTATCATTTTCTTTAAGGGCCTCATCTACCAAATAGACTCCCCCCTTTAGGCCGAACAAAATATTTTTGACATAATGGGCAAGGTTTGCTACGGTTTGCCCAACAGCTGCCAATCTTTCTGATTGAATTAGTTCTTTTTCCAGTTCCCTTATCTTGGTTAATCGTTCCTCCACCTCCACCTTAACGGTAACCCAGTATTTTACCCTTTGAGACAGTTCTCTATAATCAAAGGGCTTCACTATATAGTCATCTGCCCCAAGGTCCAGTCCCTTAATCTTATCGGGTACCCTTGCCTTAGCGCTCAACATAATGATAGGGATATGTTTGGTGTTATCATAACTTTTTAATCTTTTTGATACCTCATAGCCATCTATTTTGGGCATCATTATATCTAATAGTATTATGTCAGGCTGATATTCCACTACCTGTTGCAGGGCCTGCTCCCCATCATAGGCCTCTGAGGTATCATACCCTTCAGCGTGAAACCTCTTGGTTAGCAATTCCACAGTATCAACATTATCATCAACTATTAATATCTTGGCCTTGTTAGTCATGTAAATATTCTTGAATGGGTTATGGATTATGCTTCATGAAATATTCGATTTGTTTTGGTAATTCCCGGACATCAATGGGCTTAGGCATATAGCCGTCACAACCTGCGGCTAAGGCAACTTCCATATCCCCTTTCATTGCATGGGCTGTCAAGGCAATTACCGGAATATGTTTAAGGTCTCTATCACTCTTTAATCTTCTTGTTACCTCATACCCATCTATCTTTGGAATAAAAAGATCCATAAGAATCAGATCCGGGTTTTCAGTCTTTGTTTTTTCTAAAGCCTCTTCACCATCGACCGCTTCAATTACCTTATAGCCATTGATCTTCAAGACCTTAACCACCAATTCCCGGTTATCCTGATTATCCTCAACCACTAAGATTTTCTGTGATGAACCTGTCTGAATTTCTTTACTGTCCATAGTTATTCGTGATTAAACGCTTTGTATTAGGCAATCTTTTCTATTATTTCTAAATTAAAATAGGCTACTCTTGTTTTAAAGGCAAAGTGAAGTAAAACTTGCTGCCCTCTCCGTATTTGCTCTCTACCCAGATATTTCCACCCTGCATTTCAACCAACCCTTTGCAGATACTAAGCCCTAAGCCGACCCCTCCGTATGGACGGGTTGCTGAGATATCAAGGGGTGTAAACATATCAAATAGCTTATCAAAATCCTTTTCTCTGATTCCCATGCCTGTATCTGAAATACAGACCTCAACTAATTTAGGTGTCTGGGACCGTCTGACACTTAAGATAATACGACCCTTCGAGGTAAATTTAATGGCATTATGCAGTAGATTTGTTACCACTTGCCTAACCCTGTCGGGGTCTGCATGTGCCAGTGGTAAATTTTCATCAAAATCTGTATCTATAATCAACGTCTTTTTGTTTACCATTGGTTCAAGGCTGGAGATAGTTGTCTGGATAATATCTTGTACATCGACTGCACTCAAGTCTAATTCCACTCTTCCAGATTCAATCCTGGACATATCCAAAATTTCATTGATCAAGGTGAGCAGATTTTTGGCATTTTTGTGCACCTTTGTCAGGCTTTTCTCTTGCTCTTCGGTAATATCCCCATCAATCCTGTCTGAAAGCAAGTCCGTATAGCCAATGATAGAATTGAGCGGGGTCCTGAGTTCGTGGGACATATTTGCCAGAAAGGTAGATCTCAGTTCATCAAGCTTTTTGAGATCTATGTTCGCTTGCTCAAGTTCTGTTGTTTTTTGCTCCAAGTCATCATGAGCGGTTTGCAATGCCTCCTTAGCCTCTCTACGCTCTGTTGTATCCCAGAAGGTTTCAATTGAGCCAACTGTCTTCCCGCCGGCATTTTTAATCGGCGAAGCCGTAAAGAAGAGCCATTTGCCTTTCTCACCTATGTGTGGAAAGAATTCCTCTGCCTCATACGCGCCTTCGATGAGAGCCGACTTCCGCCAACTATGGCCATAGTATTTATCTATCTCCTTCTCTTCCATTTCATCCACTATAACATCAGCCATTATGGGCCTTTTTTCCGGCCTGAAGGGTAGCCACTGCTTATTCGTTCCCACTATCTCCCCAGCCTTATAGCCAAAAAAATTTTCGCAGGCCCTGTTCCAGTGGGTTACAATGTGATCCTTGTTTATCACAAAGGTTGGTATAGTATTTCCGTCGATTATCTGCGACAGGGCCCTCTCCCTTTCAACAATCTCTCTCTCTACGGCCTGCAAATGCCTGGTCCTTTCCTCCACGATTCTGGCAAGCTGATGAGAGAATAAGGCAAATTCCTTCTCGATCTTATCTGGCTCGCATATATATTCCCTTAGCTCCCTTTGGCTCCTCACGCTTTGTTCTTCGATCTGAAGGAAATCCCAGACTGACATAGCCTCGAGGTGGTCTATAAGCCTTACATTTCTTGGTTTCGTCGACTTAATTTCCTCCAGTAACCGATCATCTCCCGTTACCTCTATGATCAGATCCAGCCCTTCGATGTTATAGAGGTCCCTGTAGTTCAGGGTTGTAAATATTTTTTTCTCTCTGGCATATACCAGGCCCTCAGCCTGCTCATTTATATCCGCTACGCCGAGGATGGCCATTTTCTGGTGGAAATTATTTCCCATGACGATCTTAAGCATAGCCTTGCAGACCCTGCCTCCTCCGACGACAGCGATGTTGGAATTATTTAAAATATCTCTCATCTTATCCCTTCTTACAATCGGACAGAATTTTATCAACCTCGAGCATCATGTTTAACTTTACAACTTCCTGGACTACAATTCCTCTGAAAAACTGAAATATGCTGATATTTCAATATATTCCTAAGTTTCAATGCCATTGATCGTAATCTCTTTCTTGATTAAGGAACTAATAATGTAGGTAATTCTGATACCTCTGCCACCTGATGGGAAACACTTCCCAGCCACCTTGCCTGCCAGGAACTCTTTCCACTTGTACCTGTGGCAATAAGAGTGGCATCGCGTTCTCGGGCTGCATTTTCAATCTGGGAAAAATCTCCGATATAAAGGTGGGATTCTGCTTCTATGCCTTCACCTTCCAGGGCTTCACATAATTCATCAAGTTTTTTTCTATTCTCTTTTTCCATTTTCATAAGCCCTCTTTTCCCCAGACCTTCCATTTCCTTCTCAGTCACAACGTGGATTATTTGTAGCTTTTTAATAACCTTTTTTAAACCGACTAAAAATTCCAATGCCCTATTAGCTGGAGGAGACCAATCCGTTGCCAGAAGTGGCCTCTCAAACAGCCTATCATTTACCTTGCCGGAGTCTAACTTGTATTTATGTACAAGGACTGGTTTAGTAGTTTTTCGAAGAAATTCTATTGTTTTAGAATCTATATAAAGCTTTTGCAGTTTCGTCCTCTTTTGACGACTGATCACAATAAGGTTTACGTTTTCCTCTTCTTCGGCTTCCAGAATCTTAGTAACCGTCTCTCCCACCACAATATAGGAACCACATTCCATACCCTCTTCAAATAGGCTTTGTGCCCAATCCACAAAACGGACTTCAGCCATTGCCGTAAGCCTCTTTTTTTCATCCGTAGTATAATAGCCTATACTACGATCTATCACATGCATGAGCACCACATGATCAAGGCCTGCGTTTCTAAGAACCATTAATGATCGTAAGGCATCAAACCACAATTCCTCAAAATCGGTTACAAACAGCATCTTTTTGATTTCCATAACTGGCTCTCCTCTTTTAACGTATTTTGGATATCTTACCCTTTTCTCTCTTTTTTTT
>CAZBBQ010000008.1:0-13859 GCA_964489745.1 uncultured Desulfobacteraceae bacterium | reverse complement strand
GGTCTTCTATATAAGTCTTCGTCATACTTTTCACCAGAAGAATACCCGCTTACATATCTCAGCCCTTTTGTGATTCTTAAATAAACATATGCTGTTGGTATCTCAAGGATCGAGATGGGGTTTCTGGCTAATCGGGCAATAATATATACTGCCCTGGAAAAACGCACCTGCAATGTAGACCTGAAGTTGCTCATAGGTACAGTACATACCCATATCAGACCCCTACCTCCCATTCGATAGAAATAGTCAAAATCTAAGATAGTTGCTCTGTGAGGCACAACCATGGCTTTGGCTAATATAAAAGCTACTCCGGCTAACATAAATAGTTGAATAACGCCAAATATGTGAGAAGCGGAGAAGGGGTGATAATGAACCACGCTATAAGGAAGTATATCAAAGAGTATTTTAGGGTAAAGACCAATAAATACACATAAAAAGGCGGTTAAGCCCATGGCCAGTTGCATATTAAAGGGGGCCTCCTTGGACTTTATCTCGGGATTTTCAGCAAAGAAGGCAAAATAGCCAAGTTTCACAAAGGAGAGAAATGTTCCCACAGATGCCAGGATCAACATGAGCTCCAATACGGGCATATGCGCCTCTACCGTAGAGGCAATAATCATCCCCTTACTTACAAACCCATTAAACCCTGGTGCACCAGAAATTGAAAGTGCAGCTATGACAAAGGTGATACATGTAATAGGCATAAACTTTGCCAGTCCTCCCATGTCGGTTAATTTTCTTTTTCCTGTCATATACATAACCGATCCCATACACATAAAGAGCAAGGCCTTATATAAGATGTGGTTAAAGACATGGGCTATTCCACCATTTACCGCTTGTGCGGTTCCCACTCCAACCCCTGCCACCATGTATCCCACCTGGCTGACAATATGGTAGGCGAGGAGTCTTCGGGCATCATTTTGTAGTAATGCAAATATAACACCGTATACTGCCATGATCCCGCCCATGTAAGCTACGAGCTCTACACCTGAAAAACATCTGGCCAATACATAGACACCGGTTTTTGTGGTAAAAACTGAAAGAAACACACTCCCTGTAATGGTCCCCTCGGGATAGGCATCTGGTAACCATGTATGAAGAGGAATAAAGGCGGTGTTAAGTCCAAACCCAATAAGTATAAACCAATAGGCAGCGCTGGGTTCCAGGAGGTCTATAACAATGGATCCTTTGCTGACAGTATAAATAATAATACCAGCCAATAGGCAACATCCGCCGAATATGTGCATTAAAATATACCTAAAACCCGCGTTTAGGGAATCGGCGTCTTTTTGAAACCATATGAGGAATACAGATGCCACAGCCATAATTTCCCAAAAGGCAAACAGGCTGAAATAATCTCCCGCAAAGACTACCCCTAACGAACTTCCTACATACAGGAAGGCTGCTATGTGTTGCCCATCCTGTTTTACATGGAGACAATAGAGTATGGCTAAAAAACCTATAATGATAAATATATATCCTACTACCAGGCTCAGTTTATCAACCTTGCAAAAGATGAGGTCATAACCCAAAAAGTTGTATACCCAGCTTGTACCTGGAGTGAGATATAAAATATCTAAAAAGGCCACTACAGGGATCATGAGTAAATATAGCTGTTTAACTTTTCCTCTCAAAAAGGGGATCAGCATTGCCCCAAGGATAAATATCAAGGCAGGTGGGATGGCCTTAATCATAGAAATCCTCCTTCTTTTGTGCAAAGGAAGCCAGTATCGCTGTGGCCACTATCAATAGAAAGGCCCCAATAACTCCAAAAATTGCCTCAATTGACGGAATTTTGTGCCAAAAAAAGACGGCGTGCTCGTGTTTGATGAAAAAGCCAACAGGGATAGATAACACAGCCAATAGTATAAATAACCCTTTAAGCATCTTTCTCATATTCGACTCCCTTTATTTAAAGTAACCAACATCAAGGGCAAACTTAGGGGCTTTCACTCCAATTGGATTTTTGGAGTGATGGAATACCGGAGTGATAGAGGTGTCTTTTCATCATCATGAGCGCTCAGGCTCTGCCCGACGAACGGCAGGCGTTGATGTGTGCGCGGGGAGCAGCAAAAACTATCATAATTGATAGTATCCGTTTTTACCAACAATATTCCATTATTTCAGGTTTCCAATTACTGATACGGAGCGTAGCAAAGTCTGTCCTTTTTATGTCTTAACGCAATTGTATAAAATAGATCAAACCATAAAGAAACAGAAGGATTATAGCTATAAGGACACCCAAACCTATAGGCCTTCGATAGACATTTTCATCGTATCTCATTTCTTTTGCCGCAGCAAGTTTGGATTCCAATTCCTTTAGTTCGTCTGCTTTATCCTTATATATATCAGATGCTTGGTAAAGCCTATTGATAATTTTTAGGTGAAAATATCTTACTGCTATCTCAGGGATTAAGATGGGATTTTTGCTCAGACTTGCAATGCCTGCCACCATTCTGGTAAAAAAACTCTGTAGCCTAAGCCTGAGGTCTTGCATGGGATTACTGACGAACCAGAGGAGAAGCACACCTGGTTTTCTATAGAACCAATCCGTGTCAACGCTCACCTTCGATTCGCCGCCAAGTTTGTCTATATAGAACCAAAATGCAGCAGCCGTGAGCAGTAATAGCTGCACCATCCCAACTACATGATTTAATGTGTAAGGATGGAAATGGACAGGATAAGGAAGAATGTTATAGAGGATCTTAGGATAAACACCTGTTAAGATGCACAAAAATGCAGCCATGCCCATAGCTATCAGCATATTCAAGGGAGGCTCCTTGGCCTCTATCTCTTCCTCTTCAATTGTTTCTCCCTCAGGAACCCTGCCAAACCAGATGCCATAGGGAAGCTTCAGGCCTGTATGAAGGAATGTCCCTATGGAGGCCAGGTGCAACAATAGATATATAATAGGCCGCTCTAATTCGGCTGATGCTGCAATAATCATGGTTTTGCTTATAAAACCATTAAAGAGTGGCACTGCCGAGATGGAAAAACCGCCTATCATGTAAAGGGAGAGAGTGATGGGCATTTTCTTGTATAAATTTCTGCCTTGCAGGTCTGTGAGCTTTCTTCTCCCAGTTACATAGATGACTGCTCCAGCGCCCATGAAAAGCAGGGCTTTATACAAAATGTGGCAAAATGCATGAGCAGTTGATCCATTCATGGACATCTCAATTCCCAATCCCACTCCAGCTACCATATATCCAACCTGGCTGATGATATGGTATGCAAGGAGTCGTCTGATATCGTTTTCAAGGACCGCATAGACCACACCATATAACGCCATAATGGCCCCCAGCCAGACCAGAATTTCAACCCCGGGGAAAGTTCTTAAAAGCACATACACAGCGCTTTTGGTAGTAAAGGCAGTTAAGAAAACACTTCCGGTAACAGTTGCCTCTGGGTAGGCATCAGAAAGCCAGGCATGAAAGGGGGGAACAGCGGCATTGATGATAAAACCAAGCAGTATGAGCTGGGAGGCAAGCCCACCATATTCTATAAAACCAAATTGTGTAGACCCTGTATTTGACACATGTATGATGATGCCGGCCAAAAGAGCGCAACCACCAAATATGTGAACCATGATATATCTAAATCCTGCGTCAAGGGCAGCTTTATCTCTTTGATACCAGATGAGAAATACAGAGGATACGGCCATGATTTCCCAAAAAACGTACAGGGTAAAAATATCGCCGGCAAATACAACCCCCAGGGCGCTCCCTATATAAAGAAAGGCTGCCGTATGCTGCCCGACTTCCCTTACATGAAGGGCATAAACCATTCCTAAAAAGGCTACAGTGACAAACACATATCCAAAACACATGCTGAGTTTATCGACCCTGCCAAGAATAAGATCAAATCCCAGAAAGTTATAGACCCAATAGGTGCCTTTCGGCATATACAGGAGATCTATAAAGGCTATCACAGGAATAAGGAGTTGAAATACCTGCCGTAACCTTCTTTCCCTCAGAAAGGGAAGGAGAATGGCACCAAGAATAAATATAAAGGCAGGAGGCACTATATCAATCATAGTAATCCTCATCCTTCTGGATCCCGTGATGACCTAAGGCCTTTGATCCCAGCACAATCACAATGCAGCCAAAAAATCCAAATAGTGCATCAAAGACACCAATCTTCTCCCACCAAAAATGCACATGTTCATGTGGAATAAATAGTCCAATCAACATACTCACCCCACAGCTAATAAAGAATATATATTTTAATTTCCTTCCCATCTACATCCCTCCAAGTATCTTACCGGCTGCCATAGATGCTAAATTAAAGAAGTTGAAAAAGGCATTTGGAAATATTCCCAGTATAAGTGAAATAATTGCCGTTATCATCAGGGGAACAACCATTCTCATAGGGGCCTCATCAAAATGTGGGTTTACAGGTTCTTTGGGACTTTTAAAAAACGCATTAAATATTATAGGAAAAAAGTATGCTACGTCCAACAGGGCGCTTATAAGCAAAACAAAAAGAAAGACCACCTCTTTAGCCTCAATGGCGCCCAATGCCAAATACCATTTACTGATAAATCCGCACACAGGTGGAGTTCCTGCCACACCCATCGCGCAAACAGCAAATGCGCCAAAAGTTAACGGCATTTGCCTGCCAAGCCCATCGAGTTCACTTATGTTTTCTTTATGGGTCTTCACATAGATGGCCCCCGCAACAAAAAAGAGGGTAATCTTCATAAACCCATGGCTGCCAATATGAAATATGGCCCCTGTTATAGAGCTTGGACTTAATAGGGCAGCGCCCATAACGATTATGGAAAGGTTGTTTATAGTAGAAAAGGCAAGTCTTCTTTTCAGATTATCTTGTGCAAGTGCATACATGCCGGAAACAATAACGGTGAATGCTGCAAAATAGGCCAATATAATCCACAAATCAAGTTCATGGAGAAGCGCCGGACCGAAAACATAGAGAATAATCCTTAAACAGCCAAAGACACCTGCCTTGACCACTGCTACCGCATGAAGGAGTGCGCTTACAGGAGTTGGGGCTACCATCGCAGTAGGTAACCATTCATGCATTGGCATAAGAGCGGCCTTGACACCAAAACCTAATATAAGAATAACGAACAGGAATATAAGCGTACCAGGGGAACCGTGGCCTAAAAGGAAACCACCAGGTTTGAAGTCAAGGCTTCCTGTAAGGGTGTAGATAAAAATTATGGCAAATAGAATAACCACACCTGCTATAAGGGTGTAGGCAAGATATTTCCTGCCACCCATGATAGCATCTTCGGTCTCTTTATGGACCACCAGTGGATAGGTAGCCACTGTCAGCATCTCATAGAATATAAAAAGGGTTAAGAGATTACCTGCAAAGGCAATACCCATGGTTGCTGAAAGACAGAGGGCAAAGTTAAAAAAGTACCGCGTCTGGGCATGTTCATTTAATCCCCTGACATACCCTATGGAATAGACTGAAGTTGCAATCCATAACGCAGATGCCAGAATACCAAAAAACATACCAAACTGGTCCACCCTAAACTGGAGTGAAACACCAGGTGCGAGTGATATAATGGTAAATTCTAATGTCTTTCCATCTAAAATAAATGGAACCATAGAAAGAACAATGGAAAACTTAATTATAGAGGCAAAAATAGTCCATGATTCCCGTAGGTTTCTATGTTTTTCCCCTGTAAATATGATAAGGAGCGCTGCTACAAGGGTCACAAGAACAGCCAAAAGCGGCCTTATAGAAATTATTGTCTCCATCAATTATCCTTCACTAAATCACTAAAAACCCGCAGGAAGAGCAAACTGAATGATGGTAGAAATAATCTTTCCACTCAGAACGCCAAGCGACAGTATCCCCGCTCCTGCGATAAGTATTGGTATAAGCATGCTTAAAGGCGACTCCTCACGTTTGATAGCCAATTCTGAACCTACGCTGGAATGTTCAGCCATTGGCTCAAGGTATATATTCTCTATGCATCTGAAAAAAAGTATAACATTTAAGAGACTGCTTACCAGCAGCACTGCTACAAAAATCCACTTATTTGCATCAATTGCACCAAGGATAAGGTACCATTTGCTAAAAAAACCACAGGTTGGTGGAATGCCTATCACGGAAAGTGCCGCTATGACAAAGACTGCCATAGTTAATGGCATCTTTCTATGTAGATACCGTAATTGAGAGATCTCTCTCTTACCAGACCTATACATAATGGCACCTACAACCAGAAAAAGGGCAAGCATCATAAAGGCATCGTTGAGTATATGGAGGATAGCACCTGTCAGTCCATTCCTGTTGGCAAGCGCCACTCCTAATGTGATATATCCCACCTCACTTACCAATATGTACGTGAGCATCCTTTTTAGGTCAATCTGGGCCAAGGCCAATATCGCACCAAAGAGTATGGCTCCTGCAGCCATCCAGCCGAGAATGGTGGTTACTGGGATCAATTCTATAGAAAAATATGGCTTAAATACGGTAAACATAACCCGTATCATCACATAAGCTCCTACCTTGGTCATCAAGGGGGCGAGAAGGGCACTTACTGAAGATGGGGCATAGGTATAGGCATCCGGTAGCCATACATGTAAAGGGAAAAGCGCCATCTTGATGCTTACTCCAACCAAAAAAAAGGCAAAGGCAACCAGCACTACCTTCGAATGATAGAGGTTGGGTAATATCTGAGACAGGTCAGCTATATTTAGTGAACCGGTAACGATATAAAGGTAGCCTACACCAAGCAGGTAGAAGCATGCGCCAATGGTTCCAAAGATCACATAATTAAAGCTGGCAAATGGTGCGCCATCTTCTCCTACGGCTATAAGGGCATATCCTGCAAGTGATGCAATCTCTAAGAATACATAGAGATTGAACAAATCACCGGTTATCACTATTCCCAAAAAACCCGTGACCTGTAAGAGAAAAATGCAATAGAAAAAAACGATCTTTTCTGGTAGTTCCTGCTCCACGCTTCTCTTTGAATAAATAGCTACCATAAGGGAAACAAATGATACGATGACCAGCACAAACCCATTAAGGTGATCAACCACATATTCTATCCCCCAAGGAGGCTTCCAGCCTCCCAGATAGTAGTGGATTGTTCCAGTGGTGATAACAGTATGTAATGTATAAAGGGACGCGAAAAAAGAGAGGGAGAGGGCCACTAAAGTGATTGGATAACAGAGATTACGTCGAAACCAACCAAAGAGAAGGGTAAGAAATGCGAATATCAGAGGGATAATAACCACCAAAATAGGAGACTGAGGAATCATTTCTGTTGCCATAAGATTTCATTTTCTTCTAATGTATGATGCCTTTTGTAAATAGTTATTACTATTGCCAGGGCAACTCCAAGGGTACTGACCATTACCACTATAGCGGTAAGCATGAGTACATGCGGTAAAGGGTTTATGTATGCCGCAGCTTCAATTGCATGGGCTCCATGACCATGGCCATGCTCTATAATAGGTAAAGTTCCTCCTTTTTTTGAAGCAATAGAGACAAAAAAAAGGATGATCGCCGTCTGGAATAGGTTCATCCCTATAATCTTTTTAACCAGGTTTCTTTTGCCAATCATGGCATAAAAACCTATCATCATTAGGATTATATAAATCCAATAATTGTATTTGCTAAATATAAAGTCGAGCATGATTTGTGTTTGTCGAGTTTCTTGAGTTTGTTGGGTTTTTTGTGTTTAAATACCCCAATCCCTCAATCCGTTTATGTTTTTTACCTTTAAGTTTAGGCACTTAAATCGTAACAACGCATAAATGCTTGGAATCACAACTGACAAATGACTAATGATCAATGACCTTTTTTTGCTTTCTTTGTCTTCTTCTTCTTAATATTAGAATACAAGAAATCCCGGCAGTAAAGATTACGGTAGTCTCACCAAGAGTGTCGTAGCCCCTGTAATCTGCCAGCACTGCGGTGACTATATTTGGTGTGGCTGTCGCTTCAAGCGCCTTTTCAATGTACTCGGGGGAGACATGTTTGCTTGCAGGAGAATTGGGGTCACCCCAGTCAGGCATATCCACTGTACCGTAAATAAGTATTATCCCTGTCATAATCACAGTAATAAGAGCCAATATCCTCAATCCTTACTCCTCCTCTTAGTTTTACTTACTGCCGCAATGAACAATACTGTCCCTACACCTGCGCTCACAGATGCCTCAGTAAAGGCGACATCAACAGCGCCCATCTCCGTCCATAAAAGGCACATAAAGAAACTATATGCACCAAGTATATACACAGCGCTTAAAAGGTCCTTTACAGAAATTGCAGCTATAGCGCATATGACAACAAAAAATAAGAGTATAAAATCAAAGATCGGTATCATTTTATCTGCTCCTTGTTTTTAACCCATGGCTCTAGACCGCATCTCATAGCAGCCCTGGAAATAGCATGGGTGGAAGTAGGTTGGGCAAGAAACATGAATACTGCAATAAAGAGTATCTTCAAGCTTGTAAGGGAAAACCCCTCATAGATGCTCAGGCCAATAAGAGATAAAAGAACTGCAAGGGTGTCACCTTTGCCTGTTGCATGGAGGCGGCAGTAAAAATCAGGAAAGCGTAAAAGCCCAACTGTTGCTGCTAAAAAGAAAAAGAACCCAACAAGAAAAAATGGAATAGAGGTTAGATGAAGCATATGCATTAGACCTCCCCTCCTATCTCTAAGTATTTGGCTGCGGTGATTGTGCCAATAAAATTAAGCAGGGCATAGACCATACTGATATCTACAAACATATCCACCCTATTGTAGATAAAGCCCATAATTAAAAGAATAACAAGGGTCTTGGTGCCAATAGCAGAGATAGCAGCAATCCTGTTGAGGATACCTGGTCCAAATATACCTCTGTATAGACACAGAAATACAAGGGCAAATAGACCCATTCCGAGACATAATAAAAAGTTATTCATCGCTTGTTCCTAAACCTTCCTCATCCTCAGGAAGCACTCCTCCTGTGGATATGTCAAAAAAGATGGAAAACATGACTGCCATCACGGTAATTCCAACGCCAATCTCAACTCCGAGAATACCAAGAGACCGTGCCTGGGCAGGTATTACCTTTAAGATAGTAGATAGCCTTCCGTAATCCAGATAGTTGCCTCCTAAAATGAGACACAACAGTCCAATTCCCGAATAGATTAATAAGCCAAAGGTGCTAAAGAGGCCCATCTTGAGCTCAGACATTCGTTTTTTTGCATCTTCAAGGCCATGGGTTATAAGATACAAAATAAAACTTGCACCTAAGATAACACCCCCCTGAAAGCCTCCTCCTGGGCTGTGATGACCGTGCATAATAACATAGAGGGCATATATCTGGATAAATGGTACAAGTACCCTCGATACCGTTCTTGTGATGATATCATCTGAAATATTGATCATTTGAGCGCCCCAAATATACTCGCAACATCTAAAACATCCTGAATATATACGTGGTCTGCCTCCATAATGACATGGGCAATCTTATCTTCCATTTCTCCAGTATTAAGATCATAGGCAACTTTTCTATCCAGGGCGTGCACAAAAAACTCCCCTTCCCTGATATCTATGGTAATGGTACCTGGAGTGAGGGTAATGGAATTTGCTAAACCAACCCATGAGATGTCACTCTCCAATTTTGTATTAAACCGTATTATCTGAGGATCAATCGGCATCTTGGGGGACAGCGCCAGATAGGCCACATGCAGATTTGCCGAAAAGATCTGGCCCATGAACCAAGGGCCAGCTTGAAGGAACCTTCGAGCCCTTGTCCTAAAGTCCCCAAGCCTGATATTGAAAAATAAGAGATCGTGACATAGGTACGCAACAAGAATAGAACAGATACCACCAAGGGTAAGATGGAAGTAATCAAAACGCCCTGACAATAAAATCCAGAAGGCAAAGAGAATAAAAAAGGTGAGAATAAAATTTCGTAGCGCTAATCGTGGTTTCTTAGCACTCGCTAGGAGAACCCTGGCTTCTTGTTTCTCTGTAAGGGATTTTGTTTCACTGGTGAACTTTGCAGAAGTATATAATAAATCTCTGGCCTCTTCTCTGGCCTTTTCGCTATTTTTACCCTTCTCAAGAATCTCAAAGGCCTTATAGATGGCCTGCACCAATACCGTAACTTCCATATCTATCCTTTGTAGCTTAAGGAATAATCAAAACAGGCACAGGAGATTCCTCTGCTACCCGATAGCATGCGCTCCCTGAGGTAATTTCCTTCACGATGCCCTTTGATCCATATCCCATTACAATAAGGGTGGATTTATAGTCTTTTGCCGCTAATATAATCTCTTCTGGCGTCTTGCCAGCATAAACATGTGATTCGGTATCTATCTTTTCCTCTAAGCAAATCTTTCTAATCTCCTCAACTCTATCCCTCAGTTGCCTGATATCCTTGACAGTCGGTTTTTCACTCAACACATATACTGCGTCTATCAGCCCTACGAGTGACTTCACACCTATAACATAAAGTAATGCCCTTTGAGTTGAATCAGACCAGCTGATAGCAAGAATTACATTATTAAACAAGCCTTTTGTGGAAAAAGTTCTTTCCTCACCATTTTCATGAATAAACAGGAGGGGAAGACGAGTATTTTTTATCAGATTTCTCACTACAGAGCCTTTAAACATCTTTCTCTTTTCTCTATTGAGATGAGCTACGATAAGGGATGCATTCTCTTTATTGGCTGAATCTAAAATTCTTGGAATAAGCGGTCCTGATCCCTTATCTCTCTTAAGATTTATTCCATGCTCAGATAACTTCTCCTTCAATCCCTGTGGAAGGCTCTCGGAGAAAAGGATAATTTCCTCAAGTCCAATTTTCTTTATATCCAGCAATCCTTCAAGCAGATCGAAGGTTGGCTCTTTCAGATATGGTATATAGAGAATTTTCTTTATTTTTACAAGCACTACTATTTGACCTCAGTTGGCACAATCAAGACAGGTAATTCTGATGTATCTGCGAGAGAATGGGCCGCGCTGCCTGACCATTTTTCCTTCCAGATACTTCTCCTTTTCGCTCCCACAACAATCATAGTGGTCCTGTGCTCGGAAGCCGCCTTTTGAATCTGATCTTCAACTTTACCAATATAAAGATGTGGCCGTGCATCAAATTTTTCGTTAACGAGAACATCACATACTTCATCCAATCTCTTTTTATTATTCCTCTCCAATTTTTGTGCTTCCATCTTGGATATTTTGGCAACATCCTTTTCGCTCATCACATGAACAATGTCAACTCTCTTTGTCGCACCTCTTAAAGCAAGAACATAGTCAAGAACCTTTTCAGAAGATACTGACCAGTCAAGCCCTAAAAGGAGTCTCTCAAATGGATTCTCACCCACCTTTCCAGACTGTGACAGATAATTATATATTAAAACCGGCTTATCAGCTCTCCTCAGAAGCTCCGATGTTTCTGAACCGGCATAAAGTTCCTCAAATTTAGCCCTTTTAAGGCGAGCAGTTACAATGAGATCCACTTTTTCAATTTCGGTAACAGAGAGGATTTTAGGAACGATATTACCAATGGCTATATGGGCCACAACCTCCATCCCCTCCTCAAACAGAGTTTCCGCCCAATCAATAAATCGAATATCAGCGATCTCTTTTAACTTCCGTTCTTCCTGCTTTAGGTAACCGGCACCCCTCCGCATGGCTACTTTATCCTTGGATATTACATGAAGAAAAACAACATTATTCATGCCTGCCTTTCTTAGGCCCATCAATGATTGTAAGGCATCTAACCATAACTCCTCAAATTCAGACACAAAAAGTATTTTTGAGATTTTCATACTATCTCCCAATTTCTCTTAATTTAGATCAGCCTAAAATTTTCTTTACTGTTTCAGCCAAATCTTCTGGCTCTACCGGTTTTTCAAGATATGCCTGTGGTTCTGGCACGGTTTCATCACCAAACTCAGTCAAGGCCGCCTGGGATCTGAGAAATGTCCTTTTCGAAACACCGGAGAGCATAGCAACCGGAATATCTTTTAAGTTTGGGTCGAGTTTTAATTCATGATACATCTTAATGCCGCTCTCCCGTGGCATTAAGATATCCAGAATAATGAGGTCTGGCCTCTCCTTTTTTACCTTTTTCATGCCCTCTTCACCGTCCATTGCCATGATCGGTATGTAACCGTTTTCCTCCAGAACAGTTGAAACAAATGTTCTGGTATCGGCATCATCCTCAACATTAAGTACCTTTTTGGCCATAGTAAACCCTCCCTTTAATAGAGTTTATTAAACTCGAATCGCGTCAGGCAACCAGCAGGGAATATAAAATTTTCTTACTGCGTATTGCCTGCTTCTTTTTTTTCTGTCTCTTGATATGGTAAATAGATGTTGAATGTAGTTCCATTCCCTTTTTTAGAGGCTACGTGTATCATCCCTCCATTCTCTTTGATTGTCTTTTCGGTTACCAATAGTCCTAGTCCGGTCCCTCTCTCCCCTTTGGTACTAAAAAGAGAGGAAAAGATTTTTTCCTTTGTCTCTTCATCCATGCCCATTCCGTTATCGGCCACCTCAAATTTGATTATATGATTTTTCTCGATTGCTGAAGTTATTGTAACCTGCCAGGATTTTTTTGATGCGGAATCAAATATGCAGGCATCGATGGCATTAGAAACAAGATTCAATAGAGACCTATGGATAGCCTTCGGATCGATAAATACCTCGCCCAATAAAGGATCAAGATCTATTTTTATTTCAACATTGTTCCCTCTCGTCCTTGATTCCATAAGGGCACATACCTCTTTTATTATCTCATTAGGAAAACAGTTTTCTTTTTCTGGTTTACGCTCCTTTGAGTACGCAAGTAAATCAAGAACGAGGTCCGATATTCTCCCTACATTTCTCTCTATCATCGCCCAGCCGCTTTTTATCTTATCTGTATTACTTTTGTCAAGTGCAACATTTAATACATACGTACCACCTTTAAGTCCATTTAAAATATTTTTAATATAATGGGCAAGGCCTGCCACAGTCTGCCCTGTAGCTGCCAACCTCTCAGATGTGATCAATTCTTTCTGTAGTCTTTTTATCTCTCTTAAATCCTGAAAGAAACCAACACAACCTACAACCTCATCTTCTGCGTAGAGAATAGATCCTGAAAACCTTGTAGGAACAACCTCTCCATTCTTTGTGAGAATATCGACCTCCCTCCATGTTGATAGATCGACATGGCCTCTCATTTCTAATCCAGACCGGAATTCTGAAACTATTTCCTGAGGATAAAGTCTGTCAATGTTCATCTTTCTTATTATTTCGGAACGAGGGTACCCGAATATCCTCTCTGATCCTTTATTATAGATGATAATATCACCCTTCTCGTCTGTAGCAATAACAGCGTCATTCGAAGACGTAATAAGTTTATTTTGAAACTCAGCTCTCCTTTTTACCTCCTCTGTAGCAATTCTCACCATTCGCTCAAGGTCATCGGTATATGACTTCAGCTTCTGCTTTAGTGCTATCCTTTGTGTTGCTCTCTTCAAAGCTACTGAAAGCGCCTCATCTTTTATGGGCTTGTTAAGGAAATCTGAGGCATCTAGTTTAAGGGCCTCTATAGCCAAGTCCATATCCCCATGGCCAGTTATCATTATAACCTCGGCATCAGGATTCAATTCCTTGATCTTCTTCAAGGTCTCGACCCCGTCCATACCTGGCATCTTTATATCTGTTAAGATTATAGACGGAGATTCCTTTTTAAATATCTCAATACCCTCCTCTCCCCCTGCTGCTGCTGACACATCATATCCATCGCTTGCAAGAGAGAGGGTTAAAACCTTCCTGATCCCCTCTTCATCGTCTATGATTAAAAGTTTGGACATATCTTCCTGTGTTTTTTATGTTCGTTGAGTTTCTTGTGTTTGTTGTGTTTAAAATCCGTCAATCCCCTGATT
>CAZBBQ010000007.1:0-19936 GCA_964489745.1 uncultured Desulfobacteraceae bacterium | reverse complement strand
GAGGCCTTGATCTTCTTTAATCGTAGGAAACTTTCTCTTTCTATTTCTTCCATTCTCATTTCTATATGCTTAATCGTTGCCTTTAGCCTGGGAATAACAATGTATTCTAATGCATTAACCCTTCTTTTTGTCTTTTCTACCTCTTCGGCAATTCTCCTGACCGACTCTTCTATCTCAGCCAGTTTCACAATTGATAAAATTGACTCCTCAAAATTCTTGGCGGCATCATCAAGTTTCGCATTTGTGCTTAAAAAACCATAGCCTCTTTCATGTACCCGCCGAATTAAATTCTCTACTTTCATAATAGGGACTGAAACACCCATTATATTTTTAATCATAAAATCTAAGTTAATATCTCTCAGCGTTATCCCGCTAATCTGTTCTAAATCCCGCGACCCTAACAAAACTTCAGCCATTAAAAGACTATAAAAAGCGATTTTTAGGCTTTCTTCTACCCTCTTTCTTGCGTCCTTATATTCCTTAATTACTGCCATAAACTCAGAAATCAATGCATCTCTCTTTTCCTTCAAAAGCCTGTGCCCTTTATCAGCCAGCTTTACTCTCTTTCTGAGCTTCAATAATTCCATCCTTGTGGGCTTAACATTTTGTAGAATCTCTGCCATCTATTCTTCTTCTCCTACCGTAACTACAGACTCTTTCTTGTAATATTGTTTCACGTATTTTTCATCTATTCTTTTCAGCGCTCCCTCTGGAAGTGTTGAGAGAAGTTCCCATCCTAAATTAAGTGTTTGCTCAATGGTTCTGTTTTCATCCGCTCCCTGTTTGACAAACCTCTCTTCAAAAATATCTGCAAACTTTAAATTGAGGAGATCCCTTTCGCTCAATGCCTCCTCGCCTACAACTGCAACAAGGCTCCTCACGTCCCTTCCTTCAGCATAGCCAGAATAACATTGGTCAGACACCCCTAAATGATCCGCCCGTGTCCTGCCTTCCCCAATCCCTTCATTCATGAGCCTCGAGAGGCTAGGGAGAACATCTACGGGAGGGTAGATTCCTTTTCTGTGTAACTCACGCGAGAGGACAAATTGTCCCTCGGTTATATACCCGGTCAGGTCAGGTACCGGATGCGTTATATCATCATCTGGCATGGAGAGAATCGGCATCTGAGTGATAGAGCCTTTTTTTCCTACGATTCTTCCTGCCCTCTCATAATGGCCTGCTAAATCGGTATACATGTAACCCGGATATCCTCTTCTTCCGGGAACCTCTTCTCGTGCTGATGAAATTTCTCTCAGGGCTTCACAGTAATTGGTCATATCAGTGAGAATAACCAATACATGCGTGTCGTAATTAAAGGCCAAAAACTCCGCAGCGGTAAGGGCCATTCTTGGTGTAATGATCCTCTCGATGGCCGGGTCATCGGCCAAATTGATAAATGAGACGATCCTCTCCAATGCCCCAGTAGATTCAAAGCTATTCATGAAAAAATTTGCTTCTTCATGGGTTATCCCCATGGCAGCAAAGATTACAGAGAATGGTTCCTCTGAACCCAAAACGGTAGCCTGTCGTGCTATCTGTGCAGCAAGTTCATTATGGGGTAATCCAGCGCCTGAAAATATCGGAAGTTTTTGTCCTCTGACTAAGGTATTCATGCCGTCAATAGTAGAAATACCGGTTTGAATAAATTCATCCGGATAGTCCCTTGCTGTTGGGTTTATAGCCGCACCGGTGATTGGCAATCGAGCCTCTGGAATGATCTCTGGCCCACCATCAATCGGTCTGCCTAAACCATCAAAGGACCTTCCGAGGATTTCCTTAGATAGAGCTATCCTCATGATGTCTCCAGAAAACCTGACTCTTGTCTGATCTGTATCAAGTCCTCTGGTGCCTTCAAATACCTGTACTATGGCCAGATTTTCCTGTGACTCCAAGACTTGACCCATTCTATTCTCGCCTTCGGGTGTCCTGATATAAACAACCTCTCCATATGCCACCTCTTCAACGCCCTCGACAATCATAAGGGGGCCTGCAACCTGGGTGACAGATCTATACTCCCTCGATTTTATATCCTTTGTTTTTTCTTTCATTGTTGATTCCTCAAAGATTCAAATTCAGTTTCAATGGATTTAATTAACTCCTCATATCTCTGTGGAAAATCCGGGTTTGGCGTATATTTCATTCGAGCTATTTCATCCTTAACTTTTACAGCAGCTATCCTGCTCGCCATAACGCCTGCCTCAATTGCCTTGTTCACCTCTTGATAGAATTTCATAATGATCTTAAGCATGAGAAACTGCTTCTCTATAGAGCAATACGAATCTATTTCGTGGTATGCATGTTGTTGGAGGTAATCTTCTCTGATCATTCTGGCTACCTCTAAGAAGGCTCTGTCTGATTCTGGTAACGCATCCTGACCAACTAACTGCACAATCTCCTGCAATTCGGACTCTTTCTCAAGGAGAGCCATCATATTTCCCCTAAGAATTTGGAATTCCTTTCCTACATTATTATCATACCATTCCTTGACAAAGCCCAGATAGAGCGAATAACTCGTCAACCAGTTGATGGCAGGAAAATGTCTCCGGTCTGCCAGATTTGTGTCTAATGCCCAGAAGGCACTTACTACCCTCAAGGTATTTTGCGAAACCGGTTCGGAGAAATCACCTCCTGGTGGAGAAACAGCACCAATAATTGAAACTGACCCGATCCTCTTTTCTTTCCCTAATGTTATTGCTCTGCCTGCCCTTTCATAGAAATCAGCAAGCCTTGTGCCCAGATAGGCTGGAAACCCCTCTTCGCCTGGCATCTCCTCAAGCCTTCCTGAAATCTCTCTCAGCGCCTCAGCCCATCGTGAGGAGGAGTCAGCCATAAGGGCTACATCATATCCCATATCCCTATAATACTCCGCAATTGTAACCCCTGTGTAGATAGATGCCTCTCTGGCTGCCACCGGCATATTCGAGGTATTGGCAATTAAGGTGGACCTTTCCATTAATTTCTCTCCGGTGTTTGGATCATCCAATTCTGGGAAAGTCAGCAACACCTCTGTCATTTCATTCCCTCTTTCTCCACAGCCGACATAGACTACAACCTGGGAATCAGCCCATTTTGCCAGCTGATGCTGGCTCACCGTTTTACCAGTTCCAAAACCCCCAGGAATTGCAGCTGTGCCACCTTTGGCAATAGGGAAAAAGGTATCATAAATCCTCTGACCAGTTAATAGCGGTACCTCTGGGTCAAGTTTTTCTTTTAAGGGTCTCCCTATCCTTACCGGCCACTTTTGCTTCATCATTAATTCATGCTTTTTTCCATTCTCATCAATGATCGCAATGATGTCATTAACGGTAAAGCTTCCGCTTTTAATCTCCACCACCTTCCCTTTTATCCCCGGTGGAACCATTACCTTGTTTACTATAACCTTTGATTCCTGAACTTCTCCGATGTAGTCCCCTTCAACAAGCTCGTCACCCTTTTTAACGAGTGGGTTGAAGTCCCATTTTTTTTCAGGATCCAAGCTGGGAATGTTAACCCCTCTCGTTATATAATCCCCTGTCTGGTTTTTAATTCCAAGTAAAGGCCGTTGTATCCCATCATAGAAATTGGTAATAATTCCCGGACCAAGTTCCACTGAGACAGGGGCGCCAGTTCTCACGACCTCTTCCCCTGGCTTGAGCCCGGTGGTATCCTCATACACCTGTACATACGCCAAATCATCTACGAGCTTTATCGTCTCTCCCATGAGACCTTCCTGACCAACTCTCACAACCTCATACATCTCGCAACCTCGTATATCTTTGGCGATTACGAGTGGGCCTGCAATGCTTTTAATCTTTCCTGTCTTTTGATCTGCCATAATTTCCTCACTATGCTATTTCAAATCCAACAGTTCTTTTAATAAGCTCCCGCATAGGATCAGCCTTAGAGATCGAGGGGCCACCACTATCCGGAATCTGTAAAATTATAGGCATAACACCTTTCCTGAATCTATTCGTCTCTTCTAATACACTTCCTATTTCTGCAGCTATCTTTTCGGTAATCAGTATCAAGGCGGTGTTATCCTCAAATAGACCCTTTAGAATCCCTCTAATATCTTCCTGCCTGCTATCCTCAATCAAGAATGTTTTTTTTATGCCTGCCAGTCTGAAACCATAAATTGTGTGCTTATCTCCGATCAGTGCAATTTCCATCATTTCCTCGCGAGCGCTTCTCTGATTTCATTCCTATCCAGGTCAACCTCGGTACTCCTCACAATAGTCAAAAGACTTTTTACCTCTGCATCCTTTGATACAAGAAACCCAACAAGGGGTCCTGAACCAAAGGGCTTTTTCTTTCTAATGTCTTCTGCCTTTTTGAGCACCAAATTATCGAGCGTTTGCTCAAAGGCTAAAATAGAGCCAGTTTTCTCATGCTCCTGCTGAGCGCTTAATAGGGGTTCAAAATATATCGTATCTTCCAGAAGAGGAATGAAGTCTGACAAATCCTCTTCGTCAAAAGCAGAAAGCACTGCATTTAGGGCTGTGCAATCAGGAATTAAAAAAGAATTAATATCTTCTAATAAAAGTCCGTCATTTTTTGCCCTCAAAATAATTTTTAGGCTGTGTGCTTCAACACATACCCCCATAAATTCTCTGAATTCTTTCATCCCTTTTACGTTCAAGACCTTGGACCATACATCCTCCCAGAAAATTCTATCTAATAAGGCTTCTAAAAAAAAGAGGTTTTTCGTTTCATTATATTTACTCAGTCCATCTATCAGCGATTGATAAGGGGTCTTTTCCAAGAGAGCAACAAAATCATCCATGTTTTCTGCATCGATGAGGGTCTTAACAAAAGCAACGTCCAATTCGCCTCCCTCAATAAAGAAATCCGCTATTTCATCTTTTTTCTTTGCGTCTCCATGGATTCCTCTCATAACAGCTCTCAAATTAATAACATCCCATTTCTTAAGGAGATATTCTTTTATTGGCCATGATCCTTTTGGAATAATTGTGGCTATCTCCCTTCCTAAAGAAGAAACCTCTGTCAAAATAGCCTTCTCCAATTCTTGTGCGTCATTCGCTGCCCCTTCTGAGAGGTAAGGAAAATAGTCTGTTCCCTCTAAAAGAGAGGCTATCTCTCCGGGTGATGTACATCCCCATAGATCTTCCCATCTTGATGAGGAAATAAACTTTCCTTCTTTTGCCATTATCTTGGCATTAACATAAAGGTATGAAAAAGTATCTCCAATCATACCTTGTCTCCAAATAGAATCTTGGCCACCTCTACCCTTAGGTTCTCTTTAAGCTGATTTAATTTAGTTTCAAGGGTGTTATCAACCTCCACTTGCTTTTCCAAATCCCTCACAACCACCCCCCCGAGGCACTGGATAGTGTCTCCAGTTAAATCCAAAGAAACCTCTCTTCCTGTCCTCTTTGTAACTGATTCGCGTGCTTCTCTCAGCATCTCTTTGTTGAAGGACTGACTATCTCTTTGGTTAAAAACCAACTCAAGCTTGTTTCCAGCAACAATTTCAGAAGCAGAGACAATCAGGTTAAACATGATATCCTTATACGTAAGGTTATCTCGTTTCCCCTTTTCAGCCAATTCTTCCAAAGCCTTTTGAGCAGCGTCAAATGAAGCAACAATTGCTTCTTCCTGGGAATCCATCCTCTTTCGTCTCACATTAATTCGAGCTTCGGCAATTATTTTTTGCCCTTCAAGGGAGGCAACTCTTTTCCCGTTTGAAAGAACTCTCTCTGTCTCTCTCTTTGCTTTTTCCTGAGCTGCTTTTGTAATAATCTCTGCCTCTTCTCGAACCTTAAGAAGTGTCTCAGATATCTCCTTCTCGACCTCGGTCTCTATATGGGATATTATCTTATCAACCCCTTTATCTGACATAATTCTCCTTTTTCCCTAAAATAAGTGAGATAGGGTGCCTTATTCAAAAATCGATACCGTTAGGCACTTTTTTAGTCTTACCCACCCATAATCTTAGTCCCAACAAAGATCAGGATAGCTATAAGGAGGCCAAAAATAGCAAATGTCTCTGCCATAACAGCGAGGACGACTGACTGACCAAACGTTTCCGGTCTCTTGGCTACAGCGCCCATGCCACTGGCAGCAATAGCTCCTTGGGCAATAGCCGTGACACTGCTTAAACCAATCACAATGCCCCCTCCAAGCGCAGCATAACCCATGCCAATAGGAATTGCTTTCGCCTCTCCCCCTAGCACACCTACACCGATGAGAATCAAAACGGCCCCTAAAAAACCATATATTCCCTGCGTTTGTGGTAGGGCCTGGAGAACCAAAATAGGTCCAAACTTTTTTGGATCCTCTGATATAACACCTGCTCCCGCAATACCAGCCAGCCCGACTCCAATCCCTGAGCTAATGGCTGCCACACCCATAGCAATCGCCGCACCAATAATTGCCAATACTATTCCTGATGATAATTCCATAAAAATACCTCCCTTTTATTTAATCTGCACTACTTCATACCTTGTCTCAAGGGGTGTAAATTCTGCCCCTCCACTTTCAAAAAATTTAGTAAACAATTCTACATAATGCAGTCTGAGCCCATGTACAAAGCTCCCCATTGCATTGATGACAAAATTAAATAGATGTCCAACAACAAATACCACGATCGCAAAGAAAATTCCGATTGCACTGCTCTCATAAAGCATATTTGAAAGGACATTAACCGTCATGGCGATCCCTGTCGTACACAAACCCAGAGCCATAAGCCGGGCGTAAGAAAGAACATCCCCCATGAACCCAGTTACTTGAAACATGGCCATGGCCTTATGTCCAAGGAAAAGCAGTATAAGAGAGGTCACCATAAATAGTAGCCCCACCGACTTATAGCCTACTAAAAAGAAAAAGATGCCGGGCTGAGCAAACAAAAACCACAGATTACCAGTTAAAGCTTGCCATACCTCCCTCCTTTTTAGCCTATTCCACACATTAATCACTACGCCTACATTAACGTGAGTCAGGCCAATAATAAGGGCGATCAGCAAAAATGCTGTTACCTGGACCATGGGGTCAAATATCTGCATAGCTTTTAGCATAGGCAACCTGAGTCCAAAATCGCCTAACCATCCCCCGGCAAGTGCGCCAATAATAATAGTAGCCACGCCTGCTGATGATAAAATAATGCCGGCATCCTTAATGAATCTATTATATCTTCCTCCCCCTCGTACCAGCAGCAAGCCCAGGACAAGAGCAATTACCCCATACATCGCATCAGTTAACATGATTGAAAAAAAGAGGAGAAACCCAGGTACAATAAGCAGGGTCGGATCAACTCCGTTGTAGGTCGGCATCCCGTAAAGACGTGTCAATAGCTCAAAACTCCGAATGAATTTAGGATTTTTTAGCAATACTGGCACATCATCCTTCTCTTCAGGGTCCGATATCTCTACTACGCATGCCCCATCGGTGACTTTTTGTATCTCCTGAGCGGTTTGGGTTACTGAGTTTTCCGGAACCCACCCCTCAATAGCAACAACCTGCTCCATCTGCGCAAACTTACTCTGACTTTCCTCTCGTTGTCGCTCCATCACCAAAAATTCACGGTACTTTTCGAGTTCATTTCGCCATTTTTTTGCTATATCTACAACGACTGCCTCTTTTTTTGTTTTCTCTTCAGCCAATGCCACAATTCGTTTATTAATGGAATCTTTTGCCTGATGTGGTGTTCCTTGTTGATCTACTATTTCAATCCTCTCCCAGTTAATGCGGCGAAGGTTGGCCACTATCAGTGATGCCTGTTCCTTGAGACAAATTATAACCGTCGCGAGCCTGTTGTCAGGTGTCTGTCTTACCCCAAGATAAAAGTTGCCCTTTGTCACTTCCTCTAATTTTTCCCGCACAGCACCAACCTCTTCCTCAGGTGTAATGCCTAAAAAAATTGTCAAAAAGTCCGATTCGCCAATATCTTGGAGGTCTATGTCTAAACTTAAAATGCTTTCCAGCAGCCCTTTAATCTTCTCTGATTCTATAATCTCTTGCTCAATTGTTTCTAATTCCCTCACCGGTTTTTCTGTCTCTTTTTCAATCTGTGCAATTATATCGTCAACCGTATCGATAAGTTCCTTACCGTATACCTCTCTCGTTTCAATCCTTTTTGGCGGCATAGGCGCAAAGATCCCTTTTATAAAACCCTCTTTTTTTTCAGGGTCATATCGTTCAAAAAGATCTAAAAATCGATTTATTGCTATGTTAACGGCCGCTATTTTTCTGATATTTGTGGATGGGGGGTGAGGTCTTAGCAGATTTTTCCAGGCAGGGTCTTCGAGCTTTTCAGAATAATTCGTGAGATGGACAGTACCAAGCGCTTGTAGCCTTTTAATTATTTGATATCGCAATGCTTCTAAGGCAAGTATTTGTATCTTTTTCATCCGAATCGGTTGTAACATAATCTCTACTCTAATAATGAATGTAAAATAAACTCTTTGGCCTTTTCCAGATTCTTGTGGGCCTTCTCACTCAGTTCTTGGGTTCCCTTTGTCCATTTATTAGCAATGTTCAGGCCCTCTTTTTTCGCCTCCTCTACGGCATCCTCTCTCATTTTTTCAGCTTGTCTTTGAGCGTTTTTCATCTTTTCAGCTAATAGCTTTTCTGCATCTTTCTTGGCTTCCTCTATTATGCGAATCGCCTCTCCTTTAGAACTTTCTATCCTCTCTTTTGCCTCAGCTTCTGCCTTTTTTATTTTTTGTAAGGATTCTAAAATCATTTGAAACCTCTGATACTAACTAATAATGTATAAAGGGCCTGTTTCCGGCTATTTTAAAACGGAGAGGCCTTCAGTTTTTTTTTGGGATACAGCACGATCGTTATGTGTCTCTTCTTTTAGATCTTTCATCTTGCAGTTGCCCTCAAAAATGACCCCTTCTTCTAAAACCAGTTTTGGAGTTTTAATATTGCCAAAGAGTTTACCTGGGACATTTATTTCAATCTTCCTTTCTGCCACTATATCGCCATGAACCTCTCCGCTTATTATTATATCAGCAACGTGAATCTGTGAGTTAATTACTGCGCTTTCCCCTACTATCAAAGTTCCACTTGAAAAAATCTCTCCAGAAATATTTCCATCTACTCTGACAGCACCGGTAAAGGAAAATTTACCCTCAAATTCTGTGTCCCTGCCTAAGAAAGCGTTAATCTCATCTTTTGTTTTTTTCATCGCTTCCGTACCCCATTCATTTATTTATCAGCGGCTTAATACCATGTCCTTACGGACAATTGCAAGAAAAAACGTATATTTAATAGTGCTTGAATGCTAAACTTAAGACATTTCTAGAACTATCGGTTCCGTCTCTTTATCATTCCTGAAACATAAACCTCCTCATGCTTATATTCATTACCAAACCCATGCCTGCCATAGTCGAAATTACAGAGGATCCACCATAGCTAAACAAGACTAATGGTATACCGACTACTGGAAGGAGACCGATTACCATGCTGACATTTATAATGAGATGCCAGAAAACTAATGCAGCAACCCCTACAACAATAAGGGTGCCAAACTTATCCTTGCTATTTTTTGCTATGTTGAGACACCATAGTATTAAAAACAGATAGACAAGCAAAATCATTGTTGAGCCTACAAAGCCCCACTCCTCTGCTAACACAGAAAACGAAAAATCAGTATGTTGTTGGGGGAGAAAATGGAGTCTTGTCTGAGTCCCTTTAAGAAAGCCTTTTCCCCAAAGAAGGCCTGAACCAATAGCAATCTTGGACTGGGTAACATGATAGGCAGCACCCAACGGATCCAAATCAGGCCTTAAAAATGTTATTATCCGTTTTTTCTGATATTCCTGAAGGATGATCCAAAAAAAAGGTGCCGAAAGAAAAGCGATGGATAAAAAAATTGCTATTGATTTCCAGTTAACATTAACAAAAGCAACAATCGAGAGGGATACTATGAGCAATATCAGTGCCGTTCCTAAGTCAGGCTGGTAAACTATCATTACGAAAGGGATGGCAATTAATAGTAACGGCTTCAACAGATCTCTAAGCCTGTAATGTCCCGTCCTTTCTGAGTTAGAGAAATATTTAGCAAGAACAATAATAATGGAAATTTTAACCATCTCAGAAGGCTGGATAGAAAAATAACCTAAGCTCAACCAGCGTTGAGAGCCGTATGTAACTTTACCAAACTTTAGAACAGCCAACAGAAAAACGAGGGAAATAAAAAATAATGGATATGCAACTCTGTCTAACACATGATAGTCAAAAGTCGTCATTAAAAGCAGAATGAAAAACCCTATGGCATACCAACAAATTTGTTTAATATACACTTGGCTGCCTCCCATAAAGCTAATTGAATGGGTGGCGCTGTAAAGATTAAATCCGCTCAACAATCCTATAAATATCAATATAGCTAACAGGATCCAATCAAAGTTATTTATTAATCGACGATCAAACATGTTCGTGTCCCATTACCTGTTTTTTCTTTTCTTAACAAAAAATGAGCAACTATAACATTCTTAACTTCTTAAAATAACACTCGAGCATTTTTTTCGCAATCGGGGCCGCCACACTTCCTCCTGCACCGCTATGCTCTATAAGGATGGCTAGTGCTATCGCTGGGTTTTCAGCAGGCGCAACAGCCACAAACCACGCGTGATCTCTAAATTTATATGGAATGTCCCTTTCCCTCTCTAAGTCCCTTTCCTCTGGCAAAGCAATTACCTGAGCGGTGCCGGTTTTCCCAGCAACACGTATCTGATCAAACCTTGCCCTTGCTCCCGTTCCATGGGGCTCATTCACAACCCCAACTAAGGCCCTTTTTATCAATTCCATATTTTCTTTTTTTATGCTCCAGCGCCTTGATGAATTCGGTTTGAATTTAAATATTTTATCCTTGTCCTCTCTCCCTACCCATTTGGTTACCTGTGGTGTAAAAAGAACACCCCCATTAAAAAGGGCTGATACAAATCTTACTATTTGGATAGGCGTTAGAAGGACAAAACTTTGTCCAACTGACACAGACAATGTTTCCCCTTCCTGCCATGGAACATGCCATCGTCTCAGTTTCCAGGCGCTGTTTGGAATAAGCCCCTCCTTTTCGTCTCCTAATTGAAGGTTCGTTTTAGAGCCGAGGCCAAGGCGCTTGGCATAGGCTGCAATCGTGTCTATCCCTATCTTCTGACCCATTTTATAAAAGTAGACATCGCATGATTCTACTAATGCCCTGTGTAAATCGACATAGCCATGTCCTCCCTTTTTCCAATCACGATACAGCCTTCCTCTAAATCTATAGCTTCCTCCACAAAAGATTTTTTCGTCGGGATCAATAACTCCTTCTTCTAATCCTGCTAGAGCTACAAGTATCTTAAAGAGGGAACCTGGTGGATACTGCCCCGAGATAACCCTATTTTGCAGTGGAAAGCGAAGATTAGAAATCAATTGTTTCCATCCCTTCTCGTCCATTCCTTTGGCAAAGTCATTAGGGTTAAAGCTCGGGTTGCTTGCCATAGTTAATACCTCTCCAGTCATTGGATTCATGGCAACAATGGCGCCTGCTTCATTCTTGAGGGAACGCTCTGCCAGCATTTGAAGATCTTTGTCTATTGTGAGGCATATATTAAATCCTGGCTCTGCCGCCTTTTGGTATAACACCCGCAATCTTCTGCCAGATGCATCTACCTCAACCTGTTGTCCTCCCCTTATTCCATTCAAATATCTTTGCCATTTTTTTTCTACGCCAAATTTTCCCACAAAATCCCCGCCCTTATTCTCTTTATATGCCTCCTTAGTAAGCTGTTCTTTGTCAATTTCCCCAAGGTAACCGATGAGATGGGCAGCAAGAGGACCATATAAATAGTGCCTTTTTGGCTTTACCTCTATAATTACGCCTGGCATGTGAAAAACATTAGTTTCTATTTTAGCTAACTCATCTCTCGTGAGGCCCTTTTTTATGCAAACAGAATTAAATGGGTTCTGCCGTAAGCCCTTATTTATCTTTTTCTTAGCAGACAGGCCATCGACCTCTATCAATCTGCCTATATCAGCTAGCAATCCATCGGGGTTTTTAATGTCCTCTGGGATCACTCCCAAGGCAAAGGATGCTCTGTTATCGACCAAAAGCTCACCGTTTCTGTCAAAGATCATTCCTCTCACAGGTAAAACATCTCTCAAATCTATTCTGTTGCTCTCTGATTTATTCCTATATTGGGCCCCGCTAATGATTTGTAAAAACCATAACCGCACAAACAAAATGCCAACCATAATGACGACAAAGAGAGTCAGCTTTTTTAGTCTCTTTTGATATATTTCAGCCTCTATAGGATTAATTTTGGAACGCCATATCATAAATTATCCCTCAAAAATAGCTATAAATAGGCCAGAGATCCTTTTCGGGCGCTATCTTGGCCCTCTTTTCCTCTTAGCAGATCGAGAAAATAAAATAAAAGTGGGGTAATCAGGCTCGTTATTACAACAGAAACGGATACTAAAATAAGTGGAGTCAAGGCGATAAATTGCCTTATAGGGAAAGGGCTCACTATAATCAGGAGAAACAACCGCTTAGCCAAAAGAAAAAAGACCACCAATAACATCGAGGTCTTGACATTGTTGAGATCTAAAAAGCGTCGACACTGAGTAACTCCAAGAAGAATAGCGGAATACGTAAAAGCAAACAAACCAAGCTGACATGGAGAAAACATGTCTGTCAATATCCCCATGAAAAAAGCAAGGCAACTCGCCTTATAATCTTGATCTTTTGCAACAAGATATATGAGGAAGATAGGAATGATATCAAGACTTAACCATTCGATCCTTAAAAAATGGTTTATGCTTCCCTTTAAAATTACAAAAAAACCACATGTCAACCAGATTAAAGGATAAAAAAATATCCTGTCCTTTTTCCATAACTTTAAAAATTTAGCGCTCTTCAATCCAATACCATAGTCCTTCAATCAGCAAATAGGGTAATGTCCTTGAGTGTTTGTTTCAGCAATGTTGCTTACGCAACAGGAAGTTCTGCCCTCGGCCATGAGCCTGTCGAGAGCCTCTAGGTCGAACGACTCGGGCCGAATGGAGAAAATAAATGCGTCATCAAACCAATGAATCGACCCGCTCAAGGTCGTGAATGTTAGATTCCCAATTCTCTATCGAACGCAATGGAAAGTTTTTCAAAAAGGGGTCCGCTCCTTAAATTGTCAATCATTCACGTGTGCCCCTGGTATAAACCCTGATCTCAAAATGACGAGAACCTCTTCCAATTTTGAGAAATCCACAGCTGAAACTACCATGACATCCTTAAACAGCTTATCAGGGGAATCATCTATCTGTTTCACTGTGCCCAGGTAAAGGCCCTTGGGAAACGCTCTCCCCAATCCTGAGGTAACAATTGTATCATCTATTTTTATATCACACGCCTTTATTACGTAATCAAAGGAGCATTGACTCAATCCTCTTCCTTTAAGCATGCCTCTGCATCTTGATCTCTGAACCAATCCATCAACAGCACTGTTTTGATCTGTAACCAATAATACCTGTGCGTAATTAGATGAGACAGAAACCGTCCTTCCCACAACTCCTTTTGAATTAACCACCGGCATGTTTATCTTAAGTCCGTCGTTTTCCCCTCTCCCAATAATTATGGATTTAAACAATACGCTTGAATTCCACCCAATCACCCTCGCTGGCAAAAAGGTTTCGTCGGTGTTTTCTTGGAATTTTAGAAGTTGCTGCAGGCGCTGGTTAGTCAACAATAGCTCTTGATACCTGCTGTTTTCCGTCTCGAGGAGGTTTATCTTTTTGTTAAGGCGCAAGTTCTCTTGACGTGTCTCGACTAAGAAAAAATAATCCTTCCATATATCCCTTGCTGCAGATATTGTTCCGATGAAAATTTTTTGAAAGGGGGCAGTAATCTCAATCGCAAGCTTTTCTACAGGATTCCATTCTCGTCCCTTTCCAATACTGAAAGATAACAGGATAAGGGATAAGAGAATAAAAATATATGAAATCCATTTTGCTCTATGCTCTAAAAAAATGGTCAATTGTTGTAAACCTAAACGTTTTGATTACTTGACTGTAACCTCTCTTAAAATCGATAGATTATCCAAAAGCTTTCCTGCCCCTATAACGACTGTGGTGAGCGGATCGTCCGTGATAGTTATTGGCAGACGTGTCTCCTCGCGAAGCAAGACATCGATATTTTTTAGTAGTGCGCCGCCGCCAGTTAACACAATCCCTTTATCTACCACATCAGCAGATAATTCAGGTGGAGTCTGCTCTAAAGCAATTCTTACTGTTTCAATAATTGCATCTACCTGTTCAGATATCGCCTTTCTAACCTCCTCAGAGTCTATGGTGAGTATCTTTGGTATGCCCGTAACAAGGTCTCTGCCCTTCACCTCTATGCACTCCGCCTCTTCAGTCGGATACGCATTTCCAACGGTGACTTTGATTAATTCCGCTGTTTGAGGACCAATCAAAAGATTATATTTTCTTTTGATGTGCTGCAGGATAGCCTCGTCCATCTTATCACCAGCCACTCTTACTGAACGTGAATAGACAGTCCCTGCCAAGGAAATAACAGCCACTTCCGTGGTCCCTGCCCCTATATCAACAACTAAATTGCTCGTTGGCTCAGTTATGGGTAAGTCCGCGCCCATAGCCGCAGCCATAGGCTCCTCAATTAAAAAAACTTCTCTGGCCCCAGCAGACTCTGCAGATTCACGGACTGCCCTCTTTTCGACCTGAGTTATACCCGAAGGAATAGATATAATTATCCGGGGCCTCACAAGAGATTTTCTGTTATGAACTTGTCTAATGAAATATCTGAGCATGATTTCGGTGATGTCAAAATCGGCAATGACCCCATCTTTCATTGGTCTCGTTGCTACAATATCTCCGGGTGTTCGCCCCAGCATTATTTTTGCCTCTTTTCCTACCGCTAATACCTTGTTCCCCCCCCGTTCTCCCTTTCTTATCGCTACTACAGAAGGTTCATTTAAGACGATTCCTTTGCCCTTTACGTACACCAATGTATTGGCCGTACCCAAGTCAATGGCAAGATCGTTGGAGAATAAACCAATTATAGGGTCTAATAGCATTAAGTCTCCTTTCCATAATTTTAATTTTTAACCTATTATACATAATTAATTTTACACAATTTATCAAATATAAAATATCACATGTCTCTTTTATCTTGACAACTCACATAACCTATGATTATTAAAGTGATCAATTTTTTAACGAAAGCACATTAATTTATGAAACGAACATATCAACCAAGCAACATAAAGAGATCTCGTACGCACGGGTTTCGAGCCAGAATGAGCAGTAAGGGTGGCAGAAACGTGATAAGAAGGAGGAGGGCAAAAGGCCGAAAAAGACTATCTGTGTGACTATCATGCGTGGCAGTATTTTATAAGGGTTAGGTTGTGCCCATATTTTAGCGACAAGCCTTTAAGATGGGATTATTTTCTTTTAAACGAGAGGAGCGAATATTAAAAAAGAGGGAGTTCGTTTCTTTAAAGCTTTACGGGAGACGCTATTATACAAAAAATTTTGTTGTTATTATAAGAGAAAATAGGGGGGGCATTACCAGATTAGGTATAACGGTCAGCAAAAGGATTGGAAATGCAGTAAAAAGAAACAGGATTAAGCGATTGATAAGAGAATTCTTTAGGCTAAACAAACAACAAATTCCAAAAGGATATGATCTTTTAATTACTGCTTTAAAACAAAATAATACGTTCGCCTTTTTTAAGGTACAAGAGGAATTAGGAAACTTACTGCTAAAAAATGATGGTCCTTTCTTTTAAGCCTCGAGCTTACATAATTTCACTCATTAAACTTTATCAGGTACTAGTATCACCCTTTATGCCATCCTCTTGCCGCTTTATGCCTACCTGTTCTGCCTACGCCTCCCTTGCCATTGATAAATACGGTATAATAAAAGGAGGATTCCTCGCTTTAATTAGGATCCTTAAGTGCCACCCATTTCATCCGGGGGGCTATGATCCTCTCAAGTAAGCCCAGTTAGAATTATAGGTGTACCTGTATGCCCCACGTGAAGGACACATTTCCTCTCCGCGTATCTCCATAGCGTCCTCACCAGACACATTCTAACAGGGCAAGCATCCGTTTAATAGCATTTTTGAGCATTGATACCATTATTGAGCGTTTTATTTGTCAATCAAGCAGCACGGGTTGATAATTTTATCATTATATTATAATTTACTTTATTTTAGAGTGGGAATTTATTTATGGATAAAAAAACTTTGTTGGCTTTAGGTCTGTCTTTCCTTGTTTTCCTCTTGTGGTCCGTTTTGTTTGGCCCAAAACCAACGGAAACACCAACCGATAAACAGTCAATATCCAAAGAAGAGCAAGGCCAACAAAAAGATCACTCTCGACCCGTTTTAGCAGATAGTCCGATGCCCACAGGCCCAAAGCGGGATCTTATGTTAGAGACGGGAATAGATACCGGAGATATCACCGTCGAAACAGATCTTTATATAGCTGTCTTTTCTGGGTCCGACCCTCTCATTAAGAGTTTTAAACTAAAAAAATATCGATCAACGCTTGAAAAAAACGCTCCCTTAAAAGAATTAATCCATGTTAAAAACAAGAGCGGGTGCGGGTTTAATCTCGGTTTCTCTGGGAAAAATATATCCAATATCAACTGGGCTTCCTATAAGGTAAACCGCAAAGAAATTGTTATCAGGCCGGGCGATCAGCCCAAGGAGCTGATTTATACGCGGGAGTCACCTGAAGGAACAGAGATACAAACAAGGTTTATTTTTTATGACAACAATTACAAAATCGACCTGTCAGTATATGTAAACAATAGATCTGAATACCTCATTGATGATGCCCTTTCATTAAATTTGTTCCATCTTCCTAAAAAGGCAAAAAAGGGCTATGGCGCCTTTGAGGGCATGGCCCTGCTTCTTGGCGATAAATTAAAAGAGGTTAAAGTTGGAAAACTAAAAGATAAGCAATTTCTTGGCAAAATATCCTGGATTGCCCGTGAAGAACCGTATTTTTTGACCGCTATCGTCGATGAAAAGAGCAGAAAATCAACTGCAAAAAGCAACATTCTCGCTGATGACGAGATAAAAATATCGTATATAACCCCTTCGCTCAACCTCGGCCAGGGCCAGAATACAACGGAAAATTTTACCCTCTATTTTGGGCCCAGGGATCTCTATATACTCAAGGCCCTGAACAAAAACCTCGAAAAGGCTATCAACTTTGGATGGTTTGATATTATCGCCAAACCCCTTCTGGTTACTCTCCGCTTTTTCAATAAATACCTGTTTAATTATGGTCTTTCAATTATAGTGCTCACTATTATCATCAAAATACTGTTTTGGCCTCTCACTCATAAAAGCTATAAATCTATGAAAGAAATGAGGAAACTGCAACCCATGATGGCCAAAATACGGGAGAAATATAAAGGAAATAAGCAAGAAATGCAGAAACAGCTCATGGGTCTTTATAAAACCTATAAAATTAACCCCATGGGGGGTTGTTTGCCTATGATAGTCCAGATTCCTGTCTTTTTCGCCCTTTTTCGAGTCTTACCGAACTCAATTGAGTTACGACATGCTCCTTTTTTTCTCTGGATTAAAGATCTCTCTGCGCCTGACAGGCTTTTCTCCTTTCCCTTCCAAATTCCTTTTATGGCTCCCCCCTACGGCATCCCTGTGTTAACCCTCATAATGGGGGCATCCATGTTTCTTCAGCAGAAAATGACGCCAACCACAGGGGATCCCACACAAGCTAAGATGATGATGCTTCTGCCAATCGTATTTACGTTTATGTTTATTAACTTTCCCTCTGGCTTGGTGCTTTATTGGTTAGTAAACAACGTACTATCAATAGCTCAACAATATAGGATTAATAAACAAGTGGGCTAATTTTAGGAGGAAATTTTATGTCGTCTACAGAAATGGAAGCCAAAACAACGCAAGAGGCTATTGAAAAGGCCTGTAAACATTTTAATTTAAGCGAGGAAGAGCTTGATATAGAGGTGTTGGAAACCAGGTCTGTTGGAATTTTTGGTCTAACTGGCACCAAGAAGTCTAAAATCAGGGCAACACCAAAGAGAGATACTGGTACAGCGTTTGCCCAAGAAATACTCACAAAAATAATTTCATTAATATCCCCAGATACAAAGATATCTGCAAGAAAAACAGTTGATAATATCGTTTTAAATATAGAAGGGAACAACCCTGGAATCCTAATAGGACCTAAGGGTAAGACCTTAGAGGCATTGGAGTTTATTGTCAATAAAGCAGTAAACAAGGCATCTGAAAAAAAGGTAAGGGTAATTGTTGATGCAGAGAATTACAGACAAAGAAGAGAGGAATTCTTAGAGAGACTGGCATTGAGAATGGGCGAAAAGGCGAAAAAGACAAAAAAAACTGTCACGATAGATCCAATAAGCCCGCATGACAGAAGAATAGTTCATCTTGCCCTCAAAGGAGATTCTCAGCTCCTAACAAAAAGTAATGGTGAAGGCTTCTTTAAGAGTGTGTTTATTGTTCCACACAAAAAGAAGATCGATAAAACCCAAAATGATTAGTCCCGAATTACTTCTTCTACCATGGATTATAAAGAGGAGACCATTGCTGCTATAGCTACTCCAATAGGGGTGGGCGGTATAGGAATAATTAGGATTAGTGGGGGTAACGCTGAAAATATCGCACGGAAAATTTTTCGATCAAAGTCTCCCGTTAAATCATTTGATAGTTTTCGTCTTTACCTCGGCCATATTATCGACCCGAAATCAAACCTTCCTGTGGACGAAGTGCTGCTTTCCGTAATGCGCGCCCCTTTCTCTTATACTCGAGAAGACGTGGTCGAAATCAATTCTCACAGTGGTTATGCACTCCTGTCATATATACTCCAAATAATTCTTCAAACAGGTGCCAGGCTGGCCAAGCCTGGTGAATTCACCCTCAGATCCTTCCTTAACGGGAGGATTGATTTAACCCAGGCCGAAGCCATTATAGACCTAATAAATGCGAAAGGTGATATGTCAATGAGGTTGGCAACCGGCCAGCTAATTGGAGGATTAAAAACAAAAATTAATGAAATCAGGCAGGTGCTCCTCGAAATCCTAGCAGACATAGAGTGTTTAATTGATTTTCCTGATGAAAAAACTTCTAAAGTAACAAAACCACACACAGCAGATCGTCTCAATGAAGAGATTATAAAGCCGATTAAAAACCTTATAGCAGCCTATACGCAAAGAAAGATATGGCATGAGGGTGCCGCCGTAGTTATAGTTGGTAAGGTTAACGTTGGCAAATCGAGCATTTTAAATAGGTTTTTACAGGAGGACAGGGCAATTGTTACTCCAATACCAGGAACAACGCGCGATAGTCTCGAATATACTGTTACTATTGAAGGGCTTCCTTTAAAACTGGTCGATACAGCCGGTATACGAAAGGTGAGAGGAGAGGTTGAAAGAAAGGGTGTACATTTAACAAACACGCATCTTGGCCTGGCTGATTTAACTCTTTTGGTGATCGACCGAAGCAGACTTTTAAATAAACACGACTTAACTCTTTTGCGAAAAATCGATAAGGGGGCCACTATAGTTATTATAAACAAAATTGATCTTCCCGCGAAATTAAGTGACAAAAAGATTGATGCTGTATTTCAACACCTTCCCAGAGTTCCTGTTTCGGCCCTCACCGGGGAAGGGTTTGAAACGCTCAATAAGGCAATCTTTAATAAGGTTGTTAACAGGAATAAAGATATGTATTCAACGTCTATTGTGCCCAACATAAGACATAAAACTACATTGACCAACGCCTCTGTGTTTTTAGAGAAAGCATCTAAAAATTTAATAGGTGGTTTTCCATTGGAAATAGTAGCAGCGGATCTTTTGTGGGCGAAAGATGCTTTAGATGAAATAACGGGAAATAAATCGACGGAAGAGATATTGGACAACATTTTTAGTAAATTTTGTATCGGGAAATAATCCTCAATAATTCACTATAATCGTCACCTT